>NZ_CP074435.1:0-300000 GCF_019923565.1 Candidatus Schneideria nysicola | reverse complement strand
TATCTTTAGGGTGAACTATAATACCCGTATCTCCTAACATGGTTTCTGGACGAGTAGTTGCAACAGTAATATAATTTAAACCACTCATTGTCTTCACATTATCTGCTAATGGATAACGTAAATACCAAATAGAGCCCATTTTTTCTTTATTTTCTACTTCTAAATCAGATATAGCAGTACATAATTTTGTATCCCAATTTACTAAACGTTTTCCTCTATAAATGAAACCATCTTGATAAAGTCGAACAAATACTTCCTTTACAGCATTAGCAAATCCTTCATCCATTGTAAAACGTTCACGACTCCAATCAACGGAATTGCCAAGTCTCCGTATTTGTGTCTTAATAATATGATTAATCTCTTTTTTCCATTTCCATATCTTTTCAATAAAATGGTTGCGATCATAATCGAAACGTGTTTTTCCTTCCTCCACAAACACTTTCTTTTCGACTATATTTTGAGTAGCAATTCCTGCGTGATCCGTACCTACTTGCCATAAAGTATTTTTTCCATACATACGGTGGTAACGGACTAATATATCCATGATTGTTTGTTGAAAAGCATGACCTATATGTAGACCACCGGTTATATTAGGTGGAGGTATCATGATACAATAATTGTCTTTTGTAGGATTATTATTTGGCTTAAAATAACCTTTTTTTTCCCAATGTTCATATAAAGGTTTCTCAATTTTTTGAGGATTATATATTTTATCCATACATATATATTTGATATTAAACTTAGAACTAATCGTATCATACCCTATTTTAAGAGAAGAATCATCTTTACGAGATTATATCATTCATTATTTTCATTTGAATAAATGATGAGAATGAGACACTTAATTTCATTGTGGTCCGTGAGATCGATTCATTAAAAATTGTAGTAACATTGCTATTGGTCTTCCAGTCGCACCTTTGTCACTTCCTTTTTTCCAAGCAGTACCGGCAATATCTAAATGTGCCCAATGATATTTATTGGCAAAGAGAGATAGAAAATAACCTGCGGTAATTGTACCCCCTGCTCTACCCCCATCATTCGATATATCCGCAAAATTCGATTCTAACTGTTTTTTGCAAGCATTTTTTTCTAATGGTAAACACCATACTGGATCATTAGCTTGTTTGGAAGCGGTAACCAATTCTTTAGATAAAAGAATTTGATTAGATATAAGTCCTGTAAAATAATTTCCTAATGCTATTTCACAAGCACCAGTTAGAGTAGCAACATCGATGACCACATCGGGATTAAAACGTTCTACATATGTAAGTACATCACATAATATAAGACGTCCTTCTGCATCCGTATTTAATACTTCTACAGTTTTTCCTGATAAAGTCGTTAATATATCACCAGGTCGAAAAGATCGACTATGTATTAAATTTTCACAACAAGCTAAGACCCCAATAATTTTTAATGGTAAAGCTAGCTGAATAGCGGCATATATTGTTCCATATACTGCCGCAGCACCACACATATCAAATTTCATTTCATCTAATCGATAAGATGGTTTAATAGAAAGACCACCTGAATCAAACGTTACTCCCTTTCCTATAAGAACAATAGGATTTGTTTTCGTATAGGTATTTCCATCATACTGGATAATAGACATAATAGGGGGATTCTCTGCACCTTGACCAACGGCCCAATACGCATTCATCCCCATTTCTTTCATCATACGATGATTAATTAAAGAAGCAGTAGTATTGTCATATTTTTGGGATAGTTGTATCAATTTTTCGGATAAATAAAGGGGGGTACAAATATTAGGTGGCATATTTGCTATATCTTTAGCAACTTTGATTCCACTTGTAAGAGCGACACCATGTTTGACGGCACGTTGACAAGAAGAGATATTCGATTCTTTATCTACTATAAAACTAATTTTTTTTAGAAAGTTATTATATACTACGCGATCCTTTTTAAAAAAATTAAATGAATATATCGATGTTTCTATGATATGAATAGATTGAGATATTTTCCAATAGATATCCTTTCCTATAAGATGAAGTTGAGTAAGAGAAAATAATATTTTTTCATCTCGTATCTCTCTTAAAATTAGAGCAGTTTTTTCAATAATTTGTTGAAAATAATATTCATCTAGTTCCTGTTCGTTACCACAACCAATTAATAGAATGTGTTTATATTGTTGAAGATGAGGAATATGGGATAAGAGGAGACTTTGTCCTATTTTTCCTTCAAATTTATTAGTATGGTATAAAATGTTGAGATACCCTTTACTTATTCGATCAATTTTTTCAGCAAAGGATGAAAGAATATATGATTCAAATACACCTAGTACAATACAATGATATTCCTCTTTATTATTGATATCTTCTTCTATTATATCAAATTTCATTGAATCTCCTTCTTCTACAAAGATACGATTCGATTAATTAATTGATTATTAAATTGTCAATTAATTTTTTTAAGAGAAAATAGTATCATATAAATAAAATCTTTAAATTTAAAGAAACTTTTTCTCTAATCTTTTAAAATTATACCATATTTAATTTATTGAAAAACTGAAAATATGATAATAATAAGATATCTTATTTTAGAGAGTATAAAGAGTCAATTAGCGATTTTATTTGTATTAATTATAATCTTTTCATGTCAAAAATTCATTCGTATTTTATGGGAAGTAGTAGAAGGAGATATTCCCCTATATTTAGTAGGGTGTTTATTAGGGTTAAGTATCTCAGAATTTTTAAAATTTTTCCTACCTCTAAGTTTATTATTAGCATTGTTAATAACTTTAAGTAGACTGTATGTAGATAATGAGATAATAATTATCTATTCTTGTGGAATAGGGAAAAAAATTATTTTTCTAGCAGTCATCATATTAGTTTTAATGAATGCTATGATGACAACTATAAATGTAATGTGGTTTGCACCTTTTTCCTCTCATTATTATCATAATTTATTATGGAAGGTTAAATCACATACAAATTTGTCAAAATTGATGGAAGGACATTTTCAGAAAATAGGTAATACACGTTCAGTATTATTTATAAATAAGGTGCAAGGAAAAAAAATGCAGAATATTTTTTTTGCACAATTCGATTCTAAATTAGGATATTATCCTTTTATAGTTTTAGCAAAAGAGGGTGAGATTCATAATGAATCCCAATCACAACAAAAAAGCATTATATTAAAAACAGGTATACAATATGCTATACTTCCCCAAAATTTAACGGTGACCAATTTTGGTGAATATCAAGGTTTACTCAATAATCCAATGACCTATTCTTTTAACATTCGATATGAAATGATACCTTCTCTAGGAGAGTTATGGCATTCCAATCAAAAAAAATTTAGAGAAGAACTACATTGGCGATTAACGCTGATTCTGTCCGTATTGATTATGGCCTTAATTTCTATTCCTTTATCAACTACAGTAAAATGCAGAAACCGATTCTGCATATATCCAATAGCGATATTATTATACTTAACATTTTTTTTATTTCAAACGCTTTTACGCTATAATAGTATGAAGATAGAATCTGATTCCGTTCTATTAATGATGTGGATGATAAACGTAGTATATTTATTCTTTGCAATCGTTCTTAATTTTCGTGATAGCATTATATCAAGAAAAATATATTGGTGGTTTTATAATAAATTCCGTGGAAGATGCTGAAAATATTAGAGATATATATTGGAAAAATGATATTAAATGTCACTCTCATCATATTAACCATACTGATATCATTATCGGCTATAGTAAAATTTATAGATCAGATACGTAAAGTAGGTCAAGGTGAATACTCAGTCGGTGGAGCTATTTTTTATGTTTTTCTGACTATTCCAAGAGATGTTTCTATATTTTTTCCTATGGCTATGTTATTAGGTGTATTAATAGGATTAGCTCTCTTAGAGTATCATAAGGAATTGATGGTAATACAGCTTTTGGGATTTAGCGTTCTTCAAATAGTTTATGCTGTTATAAAAATAACTATGCTTATGGTATTATTAATAATGATAGTAAATGAGTATATCTCACCTATCTGTGATCAAAAAGCACGTATTTACCGCTCTTATATGATATACAACCGTTCTTCTTCTCCTACTATTTTTTCAATTCAAAAAAACGGATTATGGATCAAGGATAGTAATAATTTTATTTTTATTGAAAGAATATTAGGTAAGAATCTATTATCTGGAGTTAATATTTACTATATTGGTCCAACGGGTAAATTAAAATTCATATACGCTAGTATGGCTTCCTTTTTTAAGGAAGACTGGACTCTTTTTCAAGGAAAAGAAATCGATTTTAGAGAGGAGAATCAAGTAAATATCAAGCATTTCCAAAATAGCACTTGGAAAACACATCTTACACCTAATAAACTACATTTATTAGCATTAGGACCGGATTCACTTTCTTTTATAGATTTATATAAGTATACACGATATTTAAAAAAAATTGGACAATATTCTAATTATTATGAATTTCATATGTGGAAAAAGATCTTATATCCTATTTCTATTATAGTCATGATATTAACAACATTAAATTTTTTATCCCGATATCAGTATCTTTTTAGATCGATTAGTGCACGTATTTTCATTGGATTTTCTTTTGGAATGTTATTCTATTTATTGGAACATATTATTGGGCCTTTAATGCTATTAAAAAATATTTCACCTTTACTAGGTGCATTGACCACAAGTATACTATTCATCATAATAAATTTATGTATTTACTATCGCAATTTTTTACATCACCATTTTTAGTACTGTATTTTTTCTGTAGTATGTATTCGTTCGGTGAGGGAGGGATTCGAACCCTCGATATACTCATTTGCATATATACGCTTTCCAGGCGTACTCCTTCAACCACTCGGACACCTCACCATTTGTGATTCACAGAAAAAATATGACTGATAATCATTTAAAAAAAACACGATGAAGTATATTCATTAATATACGACTAACTTCCTCTACGGATTTCGTTCCATCTACTGGAAAATATTTTAGACATCCATTCCTAGCTTTTTTATGGAAATATTCGATGAGTGGAGCTGTTTTTTGTTGATATGTAATTAAACGTTTATATATAGCATCAGTTTGATCATCTTTGCGAATACATAAAGGTTCACCAGTAATATCATCTACTCCTTCCTTTTTAGGCGGATTAAATTGCTTATGATAAATTCTTCCTGATAAAGGATGAATAAGACGCCCATTAATACGTTCTATAATAAGGGAAGGTGGAATAATAAATTCTAATACTATTTGAATATAAAGTGATTTAATCGATTTAGCTTGAGGAATAGTTCGAGGAAATCCATCTAACACAAATCCATTTTGACAATCCTCTTGATTAAGACGTTGCTTAATCAATGGAATGACTAATTCGTCAACCACTAATTCTCCAGTATTCATCATGGTTTGATTAATATCAACTTGATCTGGATTTCCTTGTTTCCGAAGAATATCTCCAGTAGAAATATGGGGTATGGCATATCTTTGAGCAATCAAATTTGCTTGCGTTCCTTTACCTGACCCCGGAGCACCCAATAAAATAATGCGCATAGAGTAGTATCTTTCTCTCTTAATTAATTATTTTAATTGACTTGATATAAATAAGTTAGTTATATTGGCTTATTACAAGCTATTTTTTCATGATATGACGTCTTATGATAGAATGTGATAATGTAGTGCTATCTACACTTTCTAATTCACTACCTACCGGAATACCATAAGCAAGACGTGTCACTTTTATAGCAGGATAATATTGACACATTTCTGATATATAATGCGCAGTAGTATCCCCCTCAATAGTTGGACTAGTAGCTAAGATTATTTCTTTAATTTCTTCATTTTCTAATCTTTTTTTAAAAAAATCGAGTCCTATCTCATTAGGACCTTTTCCATTTAAAGGAGATAAGCATCCCATTAAGACGAAATAACATCCTTCAAATTGTCCAGTTTGCTCAATAGCATAAAGATCAGAGGGTGTTTCAACTACACAAATCTGTCCTATTTTTTTTCTTTTTTCATTAGAACAAATACCACACAGGTGGTTTTCAGTAAAAATACGACATATAGAACAATAATCAACATTTTCCATAGCTTTAGATAAAGCAATAGATAAATTTCGTCCTCCTTGACGATTATTTTGTAGAAGATGCAAAACCATACGTCGAGCGGATTTCGGACCAATACCAGGTAAACATCGCAATGCTTCTATTAATTTTTCTATTAAAGTACTCGTATTCATTGATTAAAATGGCATTTTTAAACCGAGAGGTAACGGCATTGTTTTTGATAACATATCCATTTTTTCTTTTTGGCTTTCAGTAATACGCCTTGTTGCATCATTAAAAGCCGCCGCAATTAAGTCTTCTAGTATATCTTTATCTTTAAATAAGATAGGATTAATTTCCAGTTTTCTACAATAGTGTGCACCATTAACCGTTATTTTTACTAGACCCGCACCTGATTCACCAATCACTTCTAATTGAGCAATCTCTTCTTGTATTTTCTGCATTTTTTCTTGAATTTTTTGTGCTTGTTTCATCAAATTTTCCATATCATCATTTTACCCAATTTACCAAACATCTGAAATATTATACCATACTAAATACAACTACACACAACACATCATGAGCATCTTAATATGTAAATCTGAATCCAGTCAGCTATTGTATATCTTTTTTTTAGAATAGACAATTAATTATAAAAAATTTCATTTCAATATGAAACCTGTTATTTTTTTGATTCATATCTAAATTCAGAAAACTATTTGTATACACGATATTAGATTACTTAGTAGCAATATTCTTATTGATAGAAGAAATACGATGAATCAAGTTTTCTTCTAATTTTTTTTCCTCATTCCAATTGATATCTACTTGATTTTTTTTGATGTTTTGCTCTTCTTCTCTATAATTTTTTAATGTTTTCCGAACTTGTAGAATACGACTAATACTTTTTGATATCGATCTAATATTCAAAGTATCCTCTTTTTTTAAGGGAGTACACTGCTTATAAGATGATTCCATTTTTTTTTCTTCTATTAAATTGATAGTATTGGGTAGAGAGAAATCATTGGTTTTTATAATGAAATCCCGTGGATTATTACGATTGATTTTACTTGTAGGAAAAGAATTCATACTTTTCTGTATCTGTTTCTTCTCATCCGTAGTATCGGATATGGATGAAAACCTATCATATGAATAGATATTTTTATCTTCTTCAATGGCAAGATCTTTTATATTGGATTCGGATTCAGAAGAGCGAGAAGAAATAGAGGATGGGAGTGGTGGAATTATTTCGTTATTTGGTTCTCTTTTTAATAACGCACGTAACAGTATCATCTCCATTCCTATATGATAATTAGGTGCATAAGGTAATTCTTTTCTTCCTATCAGAAAAATATTATAATAATATTGTAATTCCATTGAGGTAATACATTTTGATAATTTATATAATTTTTTTAATCGATCCTTTTGTTTTTCATAGAGGATTAATTGACTCCATGATACTTGCGCAATAGCAATAAGATGTATTACCGATAATATTTCTACTAATAAATAGTCCCAATCTACTCCATCATTTGCATATTTTTTAATCTCGGATAATAGAGTCTTAATATCAGCTTTTATTAATAATTCAATTAGTCTCAAAGAATTATCTATTCCTAAACTACCGAGTATCAACTGTACGATTTTTGTATTAACCGTATTGTTCCCCATAACAATTGCTTGATCTGTTAAACTTAGCGCATCTCGCATACTACCCTGAGCTGATTTGGATAATAGATATAAGGCCTCTTCTTCATATTGAATTTGTTCTTCTCTAAGAATGTACCTTAAATGGGTGTGAATTTGCTGGGTATCTAATATTTTCAAATGAAACTGTAAACAACGAGATAAGACCGTAATTGGTATTTTCTTGATATCTGTTGTAGCCAAAATAAATTTTACATGTATAGGAGGTTCTTCAAGATTTTTTAATAAAGCATTAAAACTATATTTAGATAACATATGAACTTCATCAATTAAATATACTTTAAAACGACCACGAATGGGAGCATATTGTACACTATCAAGTAACTCATGTATATCTTCTACTTTCGTTTTAGATGCAGCATCAATTTCAATTAAGTCTGCAAATTTACCTTTTTCTATATCACAACAATTAATACACTGACCACATGGAGAAGTAAGAGAAGTCTTACAATTTAAACCCTTAGTAAAAACACGAGCAATCGTAGTTTTACCTATTCCTCTAGTTCCAGAAAATAGATAAGCATGATGTATTCTATTAAATAAAAGACTATTAGTCAAAGCTGTAATAATATGATGCTGACCAACTATATCTTTAAAAGTTTTAGGTCGCCATTTACGAGCCAGAACATATTGTTGTAAATTCATATTTTTGAAGAAAAAATAAAAGTATAGATTGCTAAAAAAGGATTTTACTACTCAAAAATATTGACTAGACTAAAGCTTTCTACTCCTATACGATTTAATCTTTTTTTTCCTCCACTATTATGTAAATTAATGATAAATGCGGCATTTTTTACATACCCACCTAAATTACGAATTAAATTCACTGTAGCACAAGCAGTCCCACCTGTAGCTAATAAATCATCAATTATAAGCACCTTATCATTTGGAGTAATAGCATCTCTGTGTATTTCAAGTGTATCAATACCATATTCGAGTACATATTTTTCACGAATAACATCGCGGGGTAATTTTCCAGATTTACGTACTGCTACAAATCCTACTGACATCTCTAACGCAACTGGTGCACCAAATAAAAATCCTCTGGATTCAATTCCCACTACTTTAGTAAATCGTATATGACTAAATTTATTTACTAAAAGGGAGATACTTTTGGAATATGCGAGTGGATTTTCAAGTAAGCTTGTTATATCATGGAATGATATTCCTGGTTTAGGATAATTAGGAATGATATTAATAAAATCTAGTATATTATTCATTAATTTTAGCTATATTATGGCGTAAATATATAGGTTGGACCTCTTCTACAGATAGAGGAATAAACCCTTTTTCCAATTTTTTCAAAGCTATAGGGAAAATATCTCTTGCAGAAGGAAAGACTGTTTTTCCGTCTATGAGAGAAAATTTATTAATAGCATATTCTAGAATAGGATACATTTTCCAACCAGAACCTGCGTAAGCCCAGTTCTCCATTCCAACGTCATTGTCATTAATGATACTCCTCATTTCTCCTTTTTGGATTAAAGAGAAAACAGATTTTGGTGTAAGGATGGTTTCATCAAGTGGACTAACCCAAACATCATTTATCAGCGAATATACAGACCAATATAATTCTTTCATATGCGCATCAATAGCAGTCAGTACTCTGGTTCTACCAGTACGTCTATATACACCTTGAGCTAGCATTTCTAAAGTAGATACCCCAATTAAAGGAACATTGATCCCAAGTGCAATTCCTTGAGCAACACTAATACCTATACGAAGACTGATAAAATTACCAGGTCCTTGACTAAATGCAATGAAATCAATATGTTTAATCGAAATATTTGCTTCTTTCAGTAAGTTATCTATCATTCTTAAAATATATTGATCATGACTTTTTGGGATAGATATCATTTTTTCAATAATTTCTTTAGAGTGATTTATCAATGCAACAGAACATACTTCACTCGAGGTATCAATTGCTAAAATTTGATGCATAGATTTTTCATATATATAATAATGTATTTATTCAACTGTTACTGATTTCGCTAAATTTCTTGGTTTATCAATATCGGTTTTTTTTACTAAAGCAATATGATATGCTAATAATTGCATTGGTATAGTATACACAATTGGAGTAATAATTGTTTCAATATTTTCAAATAGAGGTATAATTTTTATATTGTCACTTTCTATGAAACCTGAATTATATTCAGAAAATATATATACATTTCCTCCTCTAGCAAGAATTTCTTCAATATTAGATTTCATTTTATCTAATAAATTATTTTTAGTGACAATTACTATGACCGGTATATTCATATTAATAAGAGCAAGTGGTCCGTGTTTTAACTCACCCGCCGCGTAAGCTTCTGCATGAATATAAGATATTTCTTTTAACTTTAAAGCACCCTCCATTGCAATAGGATATAAACTCCCTCTACCTAAAAACAAAGCATGCTGTTTATCAATAAAATTTTTTGAAAGATTGGCAATTCCTTTTTCTATCGAAAAAACTTGTTCTATATAATCTGGTAATAATGTAATGGCATGTATTACACTAGATTGTATTTTACTATTCATTCCTTTTATTTGACCAATATATATTACTAACATTAAAAGTACCGTTAATTGATTTGTAAAAGCTTTAGTGGATGCTACACCTATTTCTATTCCTGCTTTTATCAACAAGCAGAAATCTGATTCACGAACTAAAGAAGAATAATCGACATTACAAATCGCTAGTGAACTTAAATATCCCATATTTTTTGTGATTCTTAATGCTGCTAAAGTATCAGCCGTTTCACCTGATTGAGAGAGAACAATTAACAAACTATCTTTTCTGACAACAAATTTACGATAACGAAATTCAGAAGCTATTTCCACATCACATGGAATTCTAACTAATTCCTCAAACCAATATTTGGATACCATACCAGAATGATAAGAAGTACCACAAGCAATGATTTGTATATGTTTTACTTTACTTAGTAATTTATTTATGGATTGTCCAAACTCTGGAAAAATAATTGCTCCATTAATAATACGATTTTTTAATGTATCTTTAATCACTTTAGGTTGTTCAAAAATCTCTTTTTGCATATAGTGTTGATATGGACCTTTACTTTCAATATCATAATCATCTTTAATAAAATATTCGACTTCAGGTCTGTTAACGCTTTGTCCGAATTTATTCCATATTTTAATAGTACAATGAGTAACTTCGATGATATCTCCTTCTTCAATAAAAACAAAACGGTGTGCTACAGGTAAGAGTGCGATTGGATCAGACGCAAGGAAGTTCGCATCCATTCCGCATCCGATTACTAGAGGACTACCTGAGCATGTTGCTGTTAAAACATTGGAATTATGTACATCCATTATTATTATTCCATATGTTCCATATAATTGAGGTATTATTCTTAAAATGATTTCAGCAAGAGTACCACCTCTTTGTTTTTGTTCCCAGTGTACTAAATGAGCAATGATTTCAGTATCAGTTTCGCTCATACAACGATAACCCTTTCTATATAAGCGTTCATATAAGAATTTATAATTTTCTATTATCCCATTGTGTGCAACAACAATGTTTTCCGATATATGAGGATGAGCGTTTATTTCAGTCAATTTTCCATGTGTTGCCCATCGAGTATGGGCAATGCCAATATGACCTTGAATAGGATATTTTTTAGCCGCTTCCATTAACACTTCAACTTTACCTACTCTTCTTAGACGATTAAGTTTCCCTTTGCTATCAACGGTAGCTAAACCAGCCGAATCATATCCACGATATTCAAGACGACGTAATCCTGCTAGCAGAAATTGAGCAATATCTCTTTTGGAAACTGCACCTACTATTCCACACATAGTGTAACCTTATATATTTTTATTCTTTTTAGTAGGTCTATGCCAATTAAGAATTGGAAATTGACGAATTCGACTAATAATAACTTCGTTTTCAGCGACATCACTGGTTACAGTTGTCCCTGCACCTATAGTTGCACCATTCTCAATAGTGAGAGGAGCAATTAGCTGACTATCTGATCCTATGAATACATTATCTCTAATAGTCGTTTTATGTTTATTGGCTCCATCGTAATTGCAAGTGATGGTTCCGGCTCCAATATTCACAGCTATTCCAATCTCCGCATCTCCAAGATAACTCAAATGCCCCGCTTTAGATTTTTTTCCCAAACGTGTATTTTTAGTTTCCACAAAATTACCGATATGAACTTCTTGTTCTAACACACTGCCCTTTCGTAAATGAGCAAAAGGTCCTACTATACTTTTATTATGTATTTGCGCTCCCTCAATTAGAGTATAAGGATGAATGATAACATCATCTCCAATAATTGCATTCTTTAACATGCATCCATTACCAATAAATACTCGATTACCAATCGTCACTTCACCTTCAATAATGACATTCGTATCAATACAAACATCTTTTCCATGTAATAATTTGCCTCGTAAATCGAATCTAGAAGGATCCGATATCATTACTCCTAGTGATAGTAATGTTTGTGCTTGTTTCTTTTGATATATTCTCTCTAATTGAATCAATTGACTAATATTATTCACACCTTGTATTTCATATATAGAATTTGGTTGTAGAGAATGAATCGGTGCTTTTTCTTTCCATGCCATAGAGATAATATCTGTTAAATAACATTCTTTATCTTTTTTATTATACATTAAATGATTAAGCCATCTAATAAGGTTATTACTGTTTACTAATAATATGCCAGTATTAATTTCTTTAATGTTTCTCTTTTGTTGGACATTCGCATTTTTCTCTTCAAGAATGCTCATTATTTTTCCATGAGAATCACGTATGATACGACCATAACCATTTGGATTAGATAATTTTGCTGTTATTAGGGCAATGCCACTTTTTTGATATATTTCAAGAAGACGTTGTAATGTAGAAGATGTAATAAGAGGAACATCTCCATAGAGAATTAGTACTTTTTCATTGTTTAATAAGTGTGGGATTGCTTGAAAAACAGCATGACCCGTGCCATATTGTTCTAATTGTGATATCCAATTTAAAGAAACAACCTGTTGATGGGATAATTTTTGCTTTAAATTGTTCCCTTTATAACCATATATTAAGTGAATACGAATAATACCTAATTTTACCACAGCATCAATAACATGTTGAATCATAGGCTTACCTGCAATGGAATGTAACACTTTAGGTAAGCTAGAATGCATCCGTGTTCCCTTGCCTGCACCTAAAATAACAGCACTAATTTTTTCACTCTGTAACATAAGAGCCTTATTCTATGAGTAAATATGATGAATTATATCGTAATAATATAGTCATTATTTTATTCACTATAAAATATATATACTAAAAATATTGCTTGATTTCCCTTTTTACAAAAAAGTAAATAGATATATCAATGTAAGAAGATCGATATTTTATTTATAGTTTTTCCTTAATACGCGCAGATTTTCCTATACGTTTACGTAGAAAATATAACTTAGATCGACGTACAGCACCACGACGTTTAATTGTAATCTTTTCAATAATGGGAGAATGGTGATGAAAGACCCGTTCTATTCCTTCTCCATCAGATATTTTTCTTAGAGTAAATGCGGAATTTATTCCGCGTTTACGTATTGCAATAACTATCCCTTCAAAAGATTGAAGACGTTTTTTACTTCCTTCACTTACCCATATTTTAATTTCTATCAAATCTCCTGTACTAAAAAATGATATATCTTTTTTCATGTATTCTTTTTCAATTAATTTAATTATATTGATCATATTAATGATAGATACCTTATAAAATAGAAAATTATAATTATGTTGAACTATATTCATTCTGAAATTCGTTTAATAAACCTAATAAATCTTCAGTTAAAGGAAAACTAGAAAGTAGATCGGGCCTTCTTAACCAAGTTATTCCTAATGATTGTTTTAATCGCCATCGATGAATTTTATGGTGATTACCAGATAATAAAATTTTAGGTACCTCCATACTCGATACTCTATATGGACGAGTGTAATTAGGATAATCAAGCAATCCTTGAGCAAAAGAATCATATTTTGCTGAATCTTTATGACCTAATACTCCTGGAATAAACCTAGCAATTGCATCAATTAGTACCATGGCTGCTATTTCACCACCACTCAGAACATAATCACCTATTGATAATTCTTCATCAACTTCAGTATCTATTAAACGTATATCAACTCCTTCATATCGACCACATATTAAGATTAAATTTAAATTAGAATTTGAATTAAACCTACTATCAATATCTTGTTGTGTTAATTTTCTTCCTTGAGGAGAAAAATAAATAACTTTTATTGTCCCTGTTCCTACCATATGATTTTTAGCTGCTACAATCGCCTCTTTAAGAGGTTGTACCATCATTAACATACCTGGACCTCCACCATAAGGACGATCATCTATTGAATCATTGTTAGCAAAGGATCGTAGATTCCAAAGTCTTATTTTCAATAATCCATTTTTTATAGCTCTACTAGTTACACCATAATCTGTAATAGCACGAAACATCTTTGGAAAGATACTAATAATTCCAATATTTATTAGTTTTTTTTCTGAAATTTCATTCATGTAAAATCTATCATATCCCCATTGATTGCTATTTTTCTATTGAGAATATCAACATCTCGAACAATACTTTTTAAGAAAGGAATAGCAAATTTTTGATGTGTCTGATAAGATTGTACTATCATAACATCATTATATTTAGTTTCTATTAAATTTACTACTTTACCTATTTTTTTCCCATTTTTCTTATATAAGAGACAACCAATTAAATCTCTCCAATAATAAGTATTATTAGAAAGTTTAGGTAATTGTGAGTAATCAATGACAATATTAGAATGAGTAAAATTTGATATAACTTCTCTTTTTTCAATGGATTTAAATTTTGCAATAGGATGTGAATTAGAAGAATATTTCCATTTTTCTAAATTAATTTGTGTCCAGATATTATTTTTATGAATATACCAATTTCTATATCTAAAGATATCTTGAATATTTTCGGTAAATGAAATTATTTTTACCCAACCTAAAATACCATAAGCCTTCCCTATTTTACCTAATATAACTGGATTACATACTACTTTATTTATTATATACTCCTTATTAATAATTAATATAATAGATTCATTGTGAATTAACTAAAAAATTATTACTCTTAACCAAAGATAAAACACGATCGGATAGTTGAGCTCCTTGGGATATCCAATATCGTAAACGAGATACATTGAAATGAATACGTTCGGATTGACTAGAAATGAATGGATTGAAGAATCCAATATTTTCAATAAAACGTCCATCTCTTGAATTTCTATTATCAGTAACTACTACTCTATAAAAGGGACGTTTTTTACAACCTCCTCTTTTTAGTCTTATTTTAATCATATTTTATCCTCATTTTATATTAATTTTTATGATTATGATGATGATATTGTTGTTCAAATATTTCTATATTTTAAAAAATTTTTGTATTTGTACTCCTAATAATAGGAGTATACTAAAATATATAACAAAACCTGTCATAATAATAAGAGATAAAAAGAATAATCGATATAGCATATTTAGTTCAATCCAATTGAAAGGAATTATAAACAAAATTATTTTTAATATACAGCCCATTATAAATACCGATAATATTACTCTTAATAAAAAAATTAACCAACCAGGTTGTAGATAAAAAAATCTTTTACGAATAATTTGCCAATATAATAATCCTGAATTCAACCATGCACCTATTCCAATAGAAAGAGATAATCCTACATGTTGTAATTGCAACACATTTATAAAAAATATATTCATTATTTGAATGGCTATGATCGTAATGATCGCCATTCTTACAGGTGTTTTAATATCTTTTCTTGAGTAAAATCCAGATAGTAACACTTTCACTACAATCAATCCAGTTAATCCAATTGAATAAGCTATTAAAGAATATTGTGTCATCATAGTATCAATAATAGAAAATTTTCCATACTGAAATAAAGATATAATTAATAATTTAGATAAAATTACAAGCATAACAGAACTAGGTAACCCTAAGAGTATAGATATACGTAATCCCCAATTCATAATGATTGAATATTTAGAATATTCTCTATTAAGGAGAGTATGAGAAAGTAATGGGAGTAAAATAGTGCTTAATGTGACCCCAATTACTCCAGAAGGAAATTCAATTAATCGATCAGCATAGTATATCCAAGAGATCGATCCAGTTACTAAAAATGATGTAAAGATAGTATTAATAAAAATAGAAATTTGACTAACAGATACTCCTAATATTGCTTGTCCCATTAATTTTATAATACGATGAATATCAGTATTGTATAAATTAATTTTAGGGATTACTAACATCCCTATTTTTTTTAAATAAGGAAGCTGATAAATTAATTGAAACAAACCTCCAACTATAACAGACCAACCTAATGCTATAATAGGAGGTTGAAAAATTGAGGATATTAAAGCAAAAGATATCATACTTATATTTAACAAACTAGGGACCAAAGCTGCAACAGAAAAATAATTCCACGTATTAAGTATTGAACTAATTAAGGAAGCTAATGAAATTAATAAAATATAAGAGAAAGTTATACGTAAAAGAGATAAAGTGATAAAAAAGAAATCGGAATTAGTCGTAATACCGGGAGTTATAATATTTATTATATAAGGTGCTATTAATATACCAATTATACTAAATATAGATAATATCAATATTAATAATCCCGTGACCTCTGCAATAAAAATTTTTAGTTTTTCTTGACAATAATTATTTTTATATTCTACTAATATTGGAATAAAAGATTGAGAAAAAGCTCCTTCCGCAAAAATACGTCTAAATAAATTAGGTATTTTAAATGCTATAAAAAAGGCATCTGTATCTAGTCCTACTCCAAATATTCTAGCAATTATTCCATCTCGTATAAAACCTAATATACGAGAAAAAATCGTCATACAACTTACAATAGTTAAGAATTTAAATAAATTATTCATAAATTTAGAGGTTTAGAGGTGTAGAAGACTTTTTTAAATAAGAAGATTGGTAAAAGGGATATTCAAAAATATATCTATTTTAGATATTTTAGAAAGGAATAATAAAGGATAGGAAATCACAGAATAATTTTCTACTAAATTCGCATAAAGTCAACATGTATTATTTGGGATTTAAAAGGATGGTATTGAATTGCTTGTATTATAGTTTGTACTGATTCCTTATTTTCTATCTTTAATAAGATTTTATTTTTAGAATATAGATTCTTACTTTTTTCTAGTAAAATTAAATTTTTATTAATTATTAATATAGATTCATTATCTAAAATAATTGGTAAAGTAGAATTATTATCTTTTCCATAAATAATAGCAGGACATTTATTATTTCTACGATTTCTACGACTGGCACTTTTTCCAACCTTATTTCTAATTTTCACTAAAAGAGTTAACATAATTTTTCCAAAAAATTTTTATTATAAATTTTTTTATAGGGCAGGGGTGGAGAGACTCGAACTCCCAACAACCGGTTTTGGAGACCGGTGCTCTACCTATTGAACTACACCCCTAATACCCTAATAATATGGCGGTGCGGACGGGACTCGAACCCGCGACCCCCGGCGTGACAGGCCAGTATTCTATCCATCTGAACTACCGCACCAAAAAAAACGTCCCCTAGGGGATTTGAACCCCTGTTGCTGCCGTGAAAGGGCAGTGTCCTAATCCACTAGACGAAGGGGACAGACCAATCAATAATAATTAACGTAAATATATTCCATTTCGTAAAGCTTCAATTCTTTTTTCTATAGAAGGATGTGACATAAATAATTCTTTAATTTTATTGGTATTACTATTTCCATTAATACAAAATGCTCTAACGCTTTTAGATTCAGTTGGTTCACAACTGTTTTTTAAACGTTGAAGAGCTGCAATCATTTTATTACGACCCACTAATTTAGACGAACCTGCATCTGCATAAAATTCTCTATGACGAGAAAACCATAATGTTATAATACTAGCTAATATACCAAAAATTAGTTCTAAAAATGTAGAGAGAGCAAAATAAACGAATGGATTACCATTATTATTTAATTCATTATTTTCTTCTCTATTATTCGAGATAAAACTTGATACTAATTGTGCTAAAATACGAGAAATAAATATAACGAATGTGTTTACTACACCTTGTATTAGAGTCATAGTGACCATATCACCATTAGATATATGACTAATCTCATGAGCAATTACTGCTTCTATTTCATTTCTATTCATATTATTAAGTAGTCCAGTACTAATTGCAATGAGAGATGAATTACGATGACTACCAGTAGCAAATGCATTCATATCTGATGTATGATAAATAGCAACTTGTGGATTGGATATTCCTACTCTCTGAGATTGATTATATATAAGATTAATTAACCATCTTTCTGTTTCATTCTGAGGATTCTCAATGATTTGTCCATCCACTGCATATAATGCCATACGTTTGGACATTAAGAGTGATATAAATGCACCTCCAAATCCAAATAATCCAGCCATAATTATTAAACCAGTAGCACTAGAAGATTTTATACCAGTTAAACTAAGTATAATACCAAAAACTACCATTACGGCTAAGTTTGTAAGAAGAAATAACACAATACGCATCATAAAATATGTATCTCCTTTTATCAAAAGAAATTATTGCGCAATGTTGATTATCTACGAATTTTTAAATATTTTTCAAGTAAAATTTAATAATTCTTTATAGTAATAACTTTTTTATAAAAAAAGCAATCTATTTTTATTTTTTATGATAAAATACTTCTTTTAGTATAAAAAGTATTTCATATAAATTTGTTCATCTAATTTAGATTGAAATTTTTAAATTTGTAAAAATTACATGAAATATTATTTATTATTATTAATAAATTTTATTGTAGTAACATTATTACTGGGATGTACACATAAAGAAATTATTACTACTACAATTACTACTAGAACAATAATAGATCCACGTTTTATTAGTAAACAAATAGATGATAAAATTTTAGAAAATAGAATTTTGGGTATTTTATTTAGAGATAAAAAATTGAATAAAACTACACGTATTGTTAGTACAGTATATCAAGGTCAAGTACTTTTAACTGGACAATCTCCTAATTATGAATTAATAAAACGTGCTCAAAATCTTATTTTTAATAATTACAGTGATGTTAAAATATATAATGAAATTCGTTTAAATGAACCAATTACTATTGGACAATTTATTAAAGATTCTTGGATAACTTTAAAGATTACTTCTATTATATTAATAAAAAAAATTCATTTATCAACAAGTATAAAAACTATTACAGAAGATGGTGAGGTATTTTTACTTGGTCTAGTTACAGAATCTGAAGGTAATCAATTAGTACAAATAGTTAGTAACGTATCAGGAATAAAATGTGTCAATGTTGCTTTTAATTATTTAGATATTACAAAATAAAGAATAATTCCAATATTAAAATTATTCTGAAATTAACGTTTAGAGAATTGAGGACGTTTACGTGATTTACGTAACCCAACCTTTTTTCTTTCAACATTTCTAGCATCACGAGTAACCAAATTATTTTTGCGTAATATGATACGCAAATTTATATTATATTCTATTAAAGCACGTGAAATGGCATGACGAATGGCTCCAACTTGACTAGAAATACCTCCACCATGAACAGTAATATACAAATCTACTTTATTTATGATATCTGTAATATTTAATGGATAAAGAATAATTTGGGCAATAATTCCTTTGCTAGAGCAATATGTATTTAAACTTTTTTGATTAATTAAAATCTCTCCATTCCCTTCTTTTAAAAAAACTCGTGCAACAGAAGTTTTACGACGACCTGTACCATAATATTGTTGTTGTTTATTCATAAATTCATTATCCATAATTTAATTCTGATTAGATTTCAAGAAATGATGGATTTTGTGCCATATGTTTATGGATATTACCTACATATACTTTTAATTTACGACACATAGCACGACCGAGTGGACCTTTTGGAAGCATTCCTTTCACTGCATTAAAAATTATCTTTTCTGGATTTTTTTCTAGCATTTCTTTAAATGAAACACTCTTAATTCCACCAATAAATCCTGTATGATGGTAATAGATTTTATTGATATATTTTTTTCCAGTAATAGAGATTTTTTCAGCATTAATAACAATCATATAATCTCCATTATCCATATGAGGAGTATACTCAGGCTTATGTTTACCTTTTAAACGTAATGCTAATTGTGTGGCAAGACGACCTAATATCTTTCCTTTAGCATCAATAATATACCAATTTTTTTCTGATTTTTTTATTTTTTTTCTCATTGTTTAATTACTCTATATTAATTTTATACATTTTTTGAGAATAAATTCTCAATCAATAAAATTTTACTATATATTTATTAATTACTTAAGTAGTAATATAGAAATAATAGAAATTTAAGTAATAAAAAATAGTTATTATGTATTTAAAAATTGTATTTTTTTATTTGATATTTAATTTCAATGATTTATATAACTTCTCATTGAGAATAAATATTCTATTTATTAATTTATAATATATTTATTTGTTTAAGACTATTTTGTTGTATAAAATAGCATAATAGAATAAATATCAATTAATTATAAGTATTAATTTGATAATGTCAAAAGGAGATTATGATGAATTGGCAATATGGACTAATTATTATTAGTTTAATAATAGGGATAATAATTGGTATAGTTATTATGCGAATAAAAAATCGTAAATCTCATAAACAAGAAATATTACAATATGAATTAGAAAAAAGTAAAGTTAAATTAGATTTTTATCAAAAAGAACTATCTAATTATTTTTCCTCTACAAAAGAGTTATTAGATAATATGGCAGAAATTCATAATCAATTTTATCATCATATATTAGAAAGTTCTAATAAATTTTTATTAAATCAAAAAAGTAATAAAAGTAATTGGAAATATCGATTAACTGAAGCTGAATCAGATAACGATCAAATTCCAATAGAGATAAAACCTCAAAGTTCTAAAAAAGAGATAAATCCAGATTTATCTCACTCATAAAATTTCATCTTCATGAGGAATGAAAAAAACATTTATTAATTCGAGATAATATTTAATTTATTTTAATGAAAAAGATACATTATTTATACTCTTTATTAGCATCAATATATTTTAATCCCTTAGATTACTTAGGGATTGAAAAAGCTTTTTCACGTCAATTGATTGAAACATCCGTCGAACAAATTATGCCAAGTTTGGCTCCTATGTTAACTAAAGTATTACCAGCCGTAGTGAGTGTACATGTAGAAGGAACTCAATCTATACAGAGACCTATTTTACCTAAAGAATTTAGGTACTTCTTTTTTCCTGATATTCCCAATGGAGGAAATTATTCTAGACCTTTTGAAGGATTAGGTTCTGGTGTAATTATTAATGCCGAAAAAGGATATATAATTACTAATAATCATGTTATTAGTGGTGCTGATAAAATTAAAGTTCAATTAAATGATGGAAGAGAATTTGACGCTAAATTAATAGGACGTGATGATAAAACTGATTTAGCATTATTACAATTACCTTCATCTAAAAATTTATCAGAAATAAAAATAGCTGACTCTGATAAGTTAAAAGTAGGTGATTTTGCTATTGCTGTAGGTAATCCATTTGGTTTAGGTCAAACCGCAACTTCAGGTATTATTTCAGCTTTAGGTAGAAGTGGACTTAATTTAGAAGGTTTAGAGAATTTTATTCAAACGGATGCCTCAATTAATAGAGGAAATTCGGGAGGTGCATTAGTTAATCTTAATGGAGAATTAATTGGAATTAATACTGCAATTTTAACACCTGGTGGTGGAAATATTGGAATAGGATTTGCAATACCTAGTAATATTGTAAAAAATCTTAGTGAACAACTTATTGAATTTGGAGAAGTAAAGAGAGGTCAACTTGGAATTAAAGGTACTGAATTAACAGCAGATATAGCCAAAGCATTAAATATTAATGCACAAAGAGGTGCATTCGTTAGTGAAGTAATCAAATCGTCTGCTGCAGATAAAGCGGGAATTAAGTCTGGTGATATTATTATCTCCTTAGATGATAATCCCATCCGTAGTTTTGCTGAACTTAGAGCAAAAATAGGTACTACTCCACCGGGTAAAGTAGTGAAATTACTTTTGCTACGCAATGGTAAACCTATTTCTGTGTCTGTAATACTAGAAGATAGTGCTTCGATTGTTTCAGCTTCAGAAATATTAATTCCCGCATTAGAAGGTGCATTACTAAGTAATGGACAATCAAAAGATGGAACAAAAGGAGTATGTGTAGATAATATCATAAAAGATTCGCCGGCTTCTACTATAGGATTACAAAAAGGAGATATAATTATTGGTCTTAATCGAGAACGTATACAAAACTTAATACAATTACGTAAAGCATTAAATCGTAAACCCACTGTCATGGCTTTACATATTATGCGTGGAGACGCAAGTATTTTTCTATTAGTAAGATAGAAGAAAAAACATAATATATATAAATAAATAATATATCTTCTATTTACTCATTTTATATTGAAAAAGCATCACTAAAAATTCTATCAATACGTGCATTATATTGTAACGTGAGATAATTTCTAATTACTTTTACCATAGCAATATTTCCAGCTATATAAATATCATATTTATCTAATCTTCTCTTATTATTTTGAAGTGCTTCTAATACAGTACCTTTCATTCCTTTCCAACTATTATCTGGATATTCGACTATAGGAAAGATAGTGATTTGAGGATTTTGTAGAGTTAATCGATTTAATTCTTTTATTTCATAGAGAAGAGATGGAGTCTTACCTCCCCAATATAGTAATACCTTTCTTTGAGGTTGATTTTTTATTACTGTTAATAGAATAGAACGAATATATGAATATCCCATACCACCAGCTATTAGAAGAATAGGACAATTACTATCATCACGTAACCAGGCTTCTCCCAGAGGAGTTTCAACTTGTATAGAAGTATTATTATAAAGATAATTAATTATTGTAAAATCACAAGAACGTGAAGGACCAATATGTAATTCCACATAGGAATGTTCCGAAGGAGGAGAAGCAAAAGAAAAGGGTCTTTTATCTTTTTCATTGATTACAATCATTATATATTGACCGGCACGAAAATGAATAGGGGATAATGGTATTAATCGTACACGATAGATTATATTAGTTATGTTTTCTATAGAAAAAACTTGACAAGTTATTAAGGACATAAATTTATTTCCAATATAAAAAATTCCTTTTTTTTGAAAAAATTATTCTAAAAAAATTAGAATATTTATTTCTGACTATTCTTTTAATGATATTTTATATCATTTTAACGGAATATTATATTAATCAGACACGATCATTTAGAAAAAAATATAAAATAATTAATCCTATTTATCCTAAGTAATTTCTATTTTAGAAATACTTTAGCCTTTTTAAGGAATTATCATTCTATAAAATTCTCTATTAGAGATTACTCTAAATTTTATGTGACTATTTAGAAATATTGTAATTTTATTTTGAGTATAAGGAATAATAGATGTTATCCTATAGATCATCTAAGAAAAATTTTTTTAATAAACTCTCTCTCATCTTAATATATTTTTTTTATATTATTATACCATTCTTTATTATTCTCACTATATTTTATGGTCTATATTTAGATTCACAAATTAAAAAGAGAATGAATGGAAAAATATGGCAATTACCTGCACTAGTATATAGTAGAATTATTCATTTAGAACCCGATTTACCTTATAGTCAAGATGAAATCATTAAGCTATTAGAAAGTATACAATACCGACTAGTCAATCATATTACTTCTCCTGGTGAATTTATAGTAAGACCAGATAGGATTGAATTATTTCGTCGATCTTTTGAGCTTCCAGGAAGAAAAGAAAAAGAAGCTCATGTTTATATTTTCTTTAAATCCGATAAATTATTTTCTATTCAAAATAAAAATAATCAACGCAAATTTCGTCTTTTTTTTCTTGACCCTAAATTAGTAACTATTTTACGTTCTCCAAATGGAGAACAACGTCTTTTTATGCCTATTGATACTTTTCCTAATTTACTTATAAGAATTCTTCTTTCTGTTGAGGATAGGGATTTTTATCATCATGACGGAGTGAATTTTACTTCAATAGGACGTGCTTTTCTAGCTAATATTCTTGCTCGTCGTACTATACAAGGGGGGAGTACTTTATCCCAACAACTGGTAAAAAATATATTTTTAAATAATGAGCGCTCTTTATGGCGTAAGTTGAATGAAATGTATATGGCATTAATACTTGACTATCGTTATACTAAAGATCGTATTCTGGAATTATATTTAAATGAAGTTTATCTGGGTCAAATAGGTAATGATCAAATTCGAGGATTTCCATTAGCAAGTCTTTATTATTTTGGTAGACCAGTAAATGAATTAAGTTTAATTCAACAAACTATGTTGGTAGCAATGGTTAAAGGAGCTTCCTTATATAATCCATGGCGTAATCCTGATTTAACTATACAAAGAAGAAATTTTGTTCTTAAAGTATTAAAAGATCAATTCATTATCAATATAGATTTATATAATCAATTAAAAATATGTGATCTTCATGTACAAAAACAAGGTAGTATTTTCTCACAACAACCTGCTTTTATACAAATGGTTAAAAAGGAACTGAAAGAGAAATTAGGAGAAAAAATGAATCTTTCAGGTCTAAAAATTTTTACAACACTTGATCTATTATCACAAAATGCCGCAGAACAAGCAGTGGAAAAAGGAGTCTCCTATTTACGAGCTCAAAAAAATATTCAAGATCTTGAAGGGGCTATGGTAGTAGTTGATAAATTTAGTGGAGAAATTCGTGCTATGGTAGGTGGAGCCAATCCACAATTTGCTGGGTTTAATCGTGCTATGGATGCCAGAAGATCCATTGGTTCTTTAGCTAAACCAGCTACGTATTTAACTGCACTCAGCTATCCTAATCAATATAGGTTAAATACTTGGTTAAATGATCAACCTATTTCTCTAAAACAACCTCATGGTGGATTTTGGTGTCCAAAAAATTATGATAGAAAATTTCGTGGAAAAGTAATGCTAATAGATGCATTAGTCAATTCTATTAATGTACCAACAGTCAATCTGGGGTTAGAAATTGGAATTGATAAGATTATAACAACTTTTAAGAAACTAGGAGTTCCAGATACAGCATTAAGTACAAAAACTCCATCTATTCTACTTGGATCTATCTGTTTAAGTCCACTAGAAGTAGCACAAGAATTTCAGACTATTGCGAGTCATGGAAATTACGCTATGGTCACCTCTATACGTTCCGTTATTAATGAAAATGGTAAGATAATTTATCATTCTTTACCACAAGCAAAGCGTGTTTTTTCATCTGAAGCTTCTTATTTGATTCTTTATGCTATGCAACAGGTAGTAGAAAGAGGAACGTCTCGTTCTCTATCAGAAAAATTTCCTTTTCATCATTTAGCAGCAAAAACAGGAACAACTAATAATTTACGCGATAGTTGGTTTGCAGGAATAGATGGAAAAGATGTAGCTATTATATGGATTGGTCGTGATAATAATGGTCCTGGAAAACTTACAGGTTCAAATGGCGCTCTTTTACTATATCATTATTACTTAAAATATCAACCTCCATTAAAATTAGAACTATCCTTGCCAAAGAATATTAGTTGTATACCGATTGATCAAGATGGTAATTTTATCTCTAATCAAAATAGAGCCGTATCTATTATTCCTGTTTGGTTAACAGATTCAGAAGAAGTACTTTATTATAAGAAAAGTCAACCATTCCTTATAAGAAGAATCTATCCTGTAGAGCACTCTTCTGATTAAAAAAGAGTAAATACCAGTTTTAAATTAAATTCAGTTCACGTAGTTCTATTTTTAAATATGCATAATAAATAGGGGCGGCTACTAGTCCTTCCATCCCAAATATAGCTTCTAACATTAGCATAGCTAATAATAATTCCCATGATTTAGCTTTGATATGATTTGCAATGATTTCCGCATTGAGAAAATATTCAAGTTTATGGATAAAAATAAGATAAATAAGCATTATCCCTCCTACTGTTAATGAAATTGATAAAGAGGACATAATAATCATAACATTCGAAAGTAAATTTCCTACAATAGGTAGTAACCCAAATATAAAAGTAAAAATGATTAATGTTTTTCCTAATGGAAGAAAAATATTACAAAGTGGAAATATGATTAGAATCATAATAGAAGTTAATATAGTATTAATAATAGAAACTTTAATTTGTGCAAATACAATATTACGAAAAGCTTGAGAAAGATAATATAAACGTTTTAATATTTGTTTAATAAAGTAGGTTTGTTGCTGTTCAGCATTTTTCTGTAATGATATTATTATTCCCATTATGAAACCAACAAATATAGTAATTAAACCATGTAAAAAATTAGTGCTCATATTTCTAATAATAGCTAAATTTGATTCAACTAAAAAAAATATTTTATCTTTTAGTTCTTCTACACTTCTAGGGAAAAAAGGAAAATAGTCTTTTATATGATTTTTTACATTATTTAAAATTCTACTAGTTTCAATAGAAATATCAATTTCTTTCTGTAGTATATCTGAAGTTAGAAAATTTACTACATTTAGAATCCCAATGACGAGTATGATACTAAAAAAAGTAGTAATTATACCAACTACTACCCAACGTGCACGACCTATTCCTACTAATTTTTCAAATAAAGGAGTAAGTAAAATTATAATTTCATGAGTAAGTAATCCAGCTATAAAACAGGGAAAGAGACGAAGAGGAATAATTAAAATAATAAATATAAACATTAATAAATAAGAAGTAATTTGTAATTTTTTTTTATCTATAGAAAGATTATACTCTCTTTTCTTCATTGGCTAATCAGTCCTACTTTTAATAGTAATTTATTAAATATCTTTATGAAGATAGTGATAAATAGTTCTCATTTCAGTTTTAAGGAGTATTAAATCTAATGATAGAAGCAATAATACAATTTATTTTACAACATCCATTGATTATTATAACATGGTTAATATTATTGGTTATTCTAATTTTTCATTTTTTATACGATTTTTATTATAGAATTAAATTTATAAGTAATGATGAAGTTATTTATTTCATTAATAAATGCAATGCAAAAATTATCGATTTACGTAATTCATGTGACTATGAAGAAGGACATATTATTAATAGTATTAATATTACTTTAGATGATATAAAAGCTAAAAAATGGAAATTTTCTGATAAAAAGCAGTCTATTATTTTTATTCATAATAATGGATTCCTTATACGTCGTTTAATTAGAAAATTTCATATAGCAGGATATCAAAATATATATGTTCTAAAAGAAGGGATATTAGGATGGGAAAAAGCCAATTTACCACTGATTAAAAGTGAGCAACATACTAATAAAAGAAGAGAAAGACTAATAAAAGAAGAGAAATAAATCATTTCAATTTATTCCATCCTCTAATCCAACTACCTATAGCTCCTCCTATAAAAATAATAGGAAAGTATAGCTTCTCTTCCAAGCAATCTTTTTTAAGGAATAAGATTCCACAGAGCAAGAACATTGCACCAATACTAAATAAAAAAAAAGCTTGACTATTTTTAACATGTTTATTTCTATTTTCTATTAGAAATAGAGCAATACTTTCCTGAAGAAGAGTATTCTTCTCTAAATTTCTAAAGAGCATTTCTGGAAATTCCGGTAATCTTTCTATCCAAATAGAACTATTATCCTTTATTAATCGTAAAACGGAGGTCATTTTAATCTGATCTTTACCCCATTTTTCAATAAATGGTTTGGCTGTTTTCCATAAGTCTAATTGTGGATAAAGTTGACGTCCTATTCCTTCTACATACAATAAGGTTTTTTGAAGTAAGATGAATTGTGGTTGTATTTCCATATTAAATTGACGAGCTGTGTGAAAAAGATTAGATAAAATACGTCCAAAAGAAATCTCTGACAATGGTTTATCAAAAATGGGTTCACAGACGGTACGAATAGCCGATTCAAAATCTATGATATTAGTATTTAATGGAACCCATCCAGAATCTATATGTAACTGGGCTACTTTATAATAATCTTGTTTAAAAAAAGCAGAAAAATTTTCTATAAGATAACGTTTATCTTTTTTACTCAGAGTCCCAACAATTCCAAAATCAATACCAATATATACCGGATCTTCTGGATGATTTAAACTAACAAAAATATTACCCGGATGCATATCTCCATGAAAAAAATTATCACGAAAAACTTGAGTAAAAAAAATTTGTACTCCTCTTTCTGCTAAAAGTTTCATATTGGTTCTTTGTTTTTTTAACTTTTGAATATTATTAATAGGAATTCCATAAATACGTTCCATAACCATTACATTTTCACTACAGTAATCTGAATAAACTTCTGGAATATATAATATTTTACTTTTTCTAAAATTTCGGCGTAATTTTAGAGCATTGGCTGTCTCACGTAATAAATTCAGTTCACCTAGTATTGTTTTTTCATATTCCACAACAATTTTTTTTAAATTAAAAAAACTACTCTTTTTAAAAAAATACGATGTAAATTTTGCCAAACTAAAAAGTAAACTTAAATCCGCTTTAATAAGTGGTAAGATATCAGGACGAATTAATTTAATTACTATTTCTTTTCCATTCTTTTTTAATTTAGCTGTATGTACTTGAGCAATAGATGCAGAAGCTATAGGAGTCGTTTGAAAATCATATATCCAATTAGTGAGTGGTTTTCCTATATATCTTTCAATATATTCTTTAGCTATATTGCCATCAAGTGGTTTCACACGATCTTGTAACATAGATAAATGATGTATAACCATAGAAGAAAATAAATCAGGACGAGTAGAAAGCATTTGACCTAGCTTAATCCACATCGGACCTAATTCTTGTAAAGCTAATCTTAAACGTTCACCTAATGGATGATCTTGGAATCTATTTCTGATCCAAAAGAAAAATTTTCTTCCCAAACGTAGAGATAAAGTATATTGTTCTTTTGGGATAAAATCATCTAATCCATAGATAAGTAATGTACGAATTATTAAATAAAAACGATAAATATCATAAAAAAACATAATATGATTCCAATGAATTAATCTTTCTTTTTTTTCATTATATAAATGTTATATACGTTTCTATCTATAATAGATAGAATTTTTGATTTTTATTGCAAAAATAAAAGAGAGCTATTTTAAATTGTCATAATAATTAAAAAAATAAAAGATATAATGTGAATACATCCGTTTTTTTTCAAAAAAAAAAGAAAAAACCTACTATTATGATTTTGGATTCTGGGATGGGAGGACTTTCTACTTATATTCAAGTCAATAAATTTATAAAAAATTCCCATTATTTATATGTCTTTGATAATGAAGGCTTCCCTTATGGAGAAAAAACCGATCACTTTATAATTGAAAGAATAAATAGTATTATTCAAGCAATACAGCGCCTACATAATATAGATATATTAATTATTGCTTGTAATACTGTGAGTACTATTAACAATATAAAATATAAACTACATCCATACTTCTCTTATCCAATTATGAGAGTTATACCTAATATAAAATCGGCTACTCAGTATACTAAGAACAAAATTATTGGAATAATAGCAACGCAGGCGACCATAAATCGTCGATATATTATTCAATTAACAAAAAAATATAGTAGCAAAGATTATCATTTTTTGTTATTAGGATCTTCAAAACTAGTAGAATTAGCTGAATTTAAATTAAGAGGTGGATTAACTCCTCTCCCCTTTATAAAAGAGATACTCCTTCCTTGGTTAAAAATAAATAATAAACCTGATACGATTATTATGGGTTGTACTCATTTTCCTTTACTTCTTCAAGAATTTCAATCCATTTTCCCTAACACTCTTTTTTTAGATCCTAGTATTCCTCTAGCTAAAAAGGTTTACCTTTTCATAGAAAAATATTTTGATTGTTCGGAAAAAAAAGATGGAGAAGATAAACAAAAAAATATTGCATATTGTATATCACTAACGGATAAGGTTATTAGTATATTACCTATACTAAAACATTATGGATTTAGTCATGTAAGAGAATTATTTCTTTGTTCTTAATTGATTAAGTAATTTATCAATTGGAGGTAAGATTCCATGCCAAAGTAAAAATGCATATGCTGCTTGTGCAACTAGCATACCTAATCCATCTGCACAATATATTGCACCTCTTTGACGACACCAAGATAAGAAAGGTGTATCACTGTATACATCTGATATTGTATTATAAAACATATCATAACAACGAACCGATTTATTAATTAAATAATCGGGTAATGTTGGTATCTTTCCGTAAATTCCACAAGAGGTAGCATTGATAATCAAATCAATATTATTTACCAAATGAACTTCATTGAGAGAAACAGTATAAATATTACTTATTCCTCTTTCTTGATAAAATTTAATTAATTTCTCAGCATGTATTAATGTTCTATTAGTAACTATTATGCTTTTAGAAAAATTTGCTAATAATGGTAGTACTCCTTTTGCAGCTCCACCAGCACCTATTAGTAATATTTTACTGTTCTTATGTAAAAAATCAAGACGTTGTAAATCGTTAATCAAACCAATACCATCTGTATTCTCTCCAAGTAAATAACCATCTTTTTGTTTTTTTATTGTATTTACTACTCTAGTTAATAAAGCGGAATCAGTAAATTGATGACATATATCAAACGCTCTCTCTTTAAATGGGACCGTAATATTGGCACCTAAACCACCTTGATTAAAAAAATTTTTTATAGTATCTTCAAAATTATTTAATGGAGCTAAAATTCGACAATAAGAATGCGATATTTTTAATTCTTTCGCAAAAAAAGCATGAATAACTGGAGATTTACTATGTTCAATTGGGTTCCCAAATACAGCAAAATCATCCATTTAGATCACTCCTTGGATAAATCTAATGATTGTTATTGTTCCCATTCCGAATTAATCGCTTAGTAAGCACATCTCGAATTTCTGAAGGATAAGGATTACCCTGTATTTTTTTATTCATGATTGGTAAATCTTTGCCAAAATAAAATACTACATCTTCTTGAGTACGAGCCGGAGAAAGTCCAGATAAATTAGCACTAGTGGATATTAATGGTTTACCAAATGCTAAACATAATTGTCGAACTGGTTCAAAAGAACTTATACGAACGGCTATAGAGTGGAATCCTCCAGTTATCCAATAAGGAGTATATGCTTTTGCTGGAAATAACCATGTAATGGCTCCAGGCCAATATGAAAAAACATAAGCGAGTTGTTCTCTTTGTATTTTAGTTTGATCAATATAATTCACTAATTGTGAATATTCCGCGGCGATTAAAATCAGACCCTTTTTCCAAGATCGTTTTTTTAATTGCAGTAATTTTTCTACTGCAACTTTGCTATCTGGATCACATCCTAATCCAAAAACCGATTCTGTTGGATACGCAATAACTTTTTGTAGATGTAACATTTGGACTAAATAAAGTAAATTGGTGGAAATACTCTTTTTTTCTTTCATATAATAATTATTCAATAGACATTAAAATATTATATATCAATGCTATCTATTTTTCTAAATTTATTAAATAATAATAGCGATTCTCTATTAATAGAGCAACTCTACAAAGATTTTTATTTTCATGACAATAAAAATTGTCAATCAATGAAATTAGATAATTCTTCTCGATCTAATTGAATATTATTAATGGGTAAACAAGAACACGGAAGAATTTCGTTCTTTTGTAAAAAAGCTAAAGGTTCATTGTGATACTTAACAGTTCCTTTGATTAATTTAAGCCTACATATACCACAATAACCAGAACGACAATGAAAATCTATTTTTAGATTATTTGCTTCTAATATACTTAATAATGAATTATAATTTCTATTATATAAAATATATCTATTCTCGTATAAGATTAATCTCTTTTTATATATTATTTTCATTATAGAGTAAAATCACTTAAATCATCACTATTCATATCAGAATCAATTTGTCCAACTAAATAAGAAGTAACTTCAGCTTCTTGGGGGGCTACTTGTACATGATCAGATATTAGCCATGAATTAATCCATGGAATAGGATTGGAATGATTTTCAAATGGTAATTTCAGACCAATGGACTGCATACGAATATTAGTAATATATTCAATATATTGGCACAATATATTATTATTTAAACCAATCATTGAACCATTTTTAAATAAATAATTGGCCCAATTTTTTTCTTGTTGTGCTGCTATAAGAAAAAGTTGATAGCTTTCTTGCTCACATTCTTTAGCAACTTTAACCATTTCAGGATCGTCTTTTCCTAGACGCATAAGATTAATCATATGTTGTGTTCCAGTTAAATGTAAGGCTTCATCTCTTGCAATTAATTTAATAATTTTAGCATTACCTTCCATTAGTTCACGTTCAGCAAAGGCAAAAGAACAAGCAAAACTCACATAAAATCGAATTGCTTCTAATGCATTAACACTCATTAAACATAAATAAAGTTTTTTTTTCAATTCATATAAATTATTTATTATTTTTTTTCCATTAATTTGATGCACCCCTTTTCCGAATAAATGATAATAACTAGTTTTTTGAATTAAATCATCATAATAATGGGAAATATCTTTAGCACGTTCCAAAATTTCATGCGTATTTATAATATCATCAAAAACTATAGATGGATCATTCACAATATTGCGTATTATATGAGTATAAGAACGAGAATGGATAGTTTCAGAAAATGCCCAAGTTTCTACCCATGTTTCTAACTCTGGAATTGAGATTAAAGGTAGAAATGCAATATTAGGACTACGTCCTTGTATAGAATCGAGTAGTGTTTGATATTTGAGATTGCTAATAAAAATATGTTTTTCATGATCTGGTAGTAACTGATAATCGATACGATCTCGAGAAACATCAATCTCTTCGGGACGCCAAAAAAAAGATAGTTGTTTTTCAATAAGTTTTTCAAAGATATTATGTTTTTGTTGATCAAAACGAGCAATATTTACTGATTGACCAAAAAACATTGGTTCTATTAATTGATTATTATTTTTCTGAGAAAAAGTAGTATATGCCATAGTAATTCCTTTTATTCTTATTTATTCTCTTATAAATTTACTTTATATTTTACAAATACCACTTTCACAATCAGAATCATCTTGTTGTTGTATAATTTTTTCAGCACCATCACGAGTATTTTGATAATATAATGTTTTTAAACCAAATTTATAAGCAGTTAACAAATCTTTTAATAATTGCTTCATAGGTATTTTTCCATTATGAAAACGAGATGGATCATAGTTAGTATTTGCTGAAATAGATTGATCGACAAATTTTTGCATTATACCCACTAATTTTATATAACCCTCATTATTTGGCATATTCCAAAGAAATTCATATGCATCTTTTAAACGAATAGATTCTGGAACAACTTGTCTTAATATTCCATCTTTTGATATTTTAATACTAACATAATCTCTGGGAGGTTCTATACCATTTGTTGCATTAGAAATTTGAGAAGAGGTTTCGGATGGCATTATAGCGGAAAGAGTAGAGTTACGTAATCCAAAATCTTGTATTAATTTACGTAATTTTTCCCAATCATAGTAAAGCGGTTCATTTACAATAAAATCAACATCTTTTTTATAACTATCAATAGGTAATATACCTTGTGAATAAGAAGTTTCACCAAACCAAGGACATGGGCCCTTTTCTCTGGCAAGTTCATTGGACGCTTTTAGTAAATAGTATTGAATAGCTTCAAATGTACGATGTGTGAGAACATTAGCACTACCGTCCGAATATTTTACCCCATTTTTAGCTAAATAATAAGCATAGTTAATCACACCAATACCCAGAGTACGTCTTCCCATAGCACTTCTTTTAGCAGCCTGTATTGGATAATATTGATAATCAAGTAGCGCATCAAGTGCTCGTACTGTTAGTACGGAAATTTCATATAAATCCTCTAAATGATCTATTTCTCCTAAATTTAGAGCTGATAAAGTACATAGAGCAATTTCACCATTTTCATCTTTTATATCATTTAAAGATTCGGTAGGAAGAGTAATTTCTAAACATAAATTAGATTGACGTATCGGTGCTATCATTTTATCAAATGGACTATGATTATTACAATGATCAACATTTTGTATATAAATGCGACCCGTGGAGGTGCGTTCATGCATTAATAATGCAAATAATTCTAATGCTTTAATTTGACGTTGTGGAATATTTTTATCTTGTTCATATTTTATATATAATTTATTAAACTCTTCTTGATCACAAAAAAAGGCATCATATAGACCAGGAACACTAGAAGGACTAAATAAAGTTATATATTCATTATCAACTAATCTTTGATACATTAATTTATTAATTTGAACCCCGTAGTCCATATGTCTAATACGATTAGATTCTATTCCTCTATTATTTTTTAAAACTAGTAAACTTTCTACTTCTAGATGCCAAAGCGGATAGAATAAAGTAGCCGCACCTCCACGAATTCCTCCTTGTGAACAGGATTTGATTGCTGTTTGGAAATGTTTATAAAACGGAATACATCCTGTATGAAATGCTTCACCGTTTCTAATAGGACTACCAAGTGCACGTATACGACCTGCATTAATGCCAATTCCAGCACGATGAGAAACATATTTTACAATAGAACTTGCAGTAGCATTAATTGAATCTAAACTATCACCACACTCAATTAACACACAAGAACTAAATTGACGTGTTGGAGTTCGTACCCCAGACATAATTGGTGTTGGTAAAGAAATTTTAAAAGTTGATATAGCATTATAAAATCTTTTTATATAATCTAATCGAATATCTTTAGGATAAGATGAAAATAAACATGCTGATACTAGTATATATAAAAATTGAGCACTTTCATAAATTTCTCCAGTTACTCTATTTTTTACTAAATATTTTCCTTCTAATTGTTTGACGGCAGCATAAGAAAAATTCATATCTCTTGAGTGATTAATAAAATTATTCATAATATTAAATTCTTTAATACTATAATCTTTTAGTAAATGTTTATCATATTTTCCTAGTTTAACTAAACGTAAAATATGATTATATAAATGTGGTGGGTTAAAACAACCATAAGCTTTTTTACGTAAGTGAAATATTGCCAGACGTGCGGCTAAATATTGATAATCAGGTATTTCAGCAGATATTAAGTCTGCTGAAGATTTAATCAAAGTTTCATGTATTTCTGATGTTGTAATATTTGCATAGAATTGAATTCGAGAATGTAATTCAACTTGAGAAACCGATACTTTTTCTAATCCTTTAGCTGCCCACTCTATTACTCGATGGATTTTATCTAAATTAAGAACTTCTTTTCTTCCATCTCTTTTAGTGACTAAAAGAATTTGATTCATGCAAATTTATTATCCTATTAATAGAATTTTAATAATTTTTTATGGTATTGATCTGAGATTAAATTAATAATAACAGTAATAGAGTATTAGAAACTTAAATAATTTCGAAACGAATATAATTAGAGAGGAAAAGTTAAGTTTATATAAAAAACATAATGTTATCTATCTTCTTTTAGAATGTTATTAATAAAAATTATATCAATAAAAAAATTTATGACAATAAGTATTTATTATAATTAGCTTACTTTATTTTTAGAGTGTTTTTTTATTATAAAGATGATATAATTTATATCCTTTATAAAAGATATGTAGGAATATAATTAATGGGGAATTTTGCCAAAGAAATTATACCTGTTCACATAGAAGAAGAGCTAAAACGTTCATATTTAGACTATGCTATGTCTGTTATTGTAGGTCGTGCTTTACCTGATGTACGTGATGGATTAAAACCCGTACATCGTAGAATACTATTTGCTATGAAAATGCTTGGCAATGATTGGAATAAACCATATAAAAAATCTGCACGTATAGTAGGAGATGTTATTGGGAAATATCATCCACATGGGGATGCGGCTGTATACGACAGTATTGTAAGAATGGCTCAATCTTTTTCACTACGTTATACATTAATAGATGGACAAGGAAATTTTGGTTCTATTGATGGTGATCCTGCAGCGGCTATGCGATATACTGAAGTTAGAATGTCTAAAATTGCTCATGAATTATTATCAGATATCGATAAAGAGACAGTAAATTATTCCACTAATTATGATGGAACAGAATATATTCCTGATGTAATGCCAACTATAATTCCCAATTTATTAATTAATGGTTCTTCTGGAATTGCAGTAGGTATGGCTACTAATATTCCTCCTCATAATTTATGTGAAGTTATTGATGGTTGTTTAGCATATATCAAAGATGAAAATATTAGTATAGAAGAATTAATGCAATATATTCCAGGACCTGATTTTCCTACCGCAGCTATTATTAATGGACAAAATGGTATTAAAGATGCATATAGAACTGGACAAGGTAAAATTTATATTCGTGCAAAAGTGATAATAGAATCAGCACATGAAAAAAATAATGAATCTATTATTATAAATGAATTACCTTATCAAGTTAATAAATCTAAATTAATTGAAAAAATTGTTTCTTTAATTAAAGAAAAAAGAATAGATGGTATTAATAATATACGTGATGAATCTGATAAAGAAGGAATGCGTATAGTAATAGAAATAAAAAAAGATACGACATCTCAAATAGTGTTGAATAATTTATATTCTCTAACGCAACTTCAAACTACTTTCGGAATTAATATGGTTGCATTACATGAGGGGGTACCTAAATTATTATCTCTAAAAGATATTATTGTATCTTTTATACAACACCGTCGTAATATCGTCATACGTCGTATTATCTTTGAGTTAAATAAAGCTAATAATAGAATACTGCTTCTAGAAGCATTAATAATAGCTATTTTACATATTGATTTAGTAATTAATATGATTAAAGAATCTTCGACTCCTGAAGAAGCTAGAAAAAATTTATTACAAAGAGAGTGGGATATAGATCCTTCTTTTCTTTTAAAAAAAGAACTAGATTTCTACACCGATAAAAAGGAATCACTTCCTCAATTTCTAATAAATAGTAAATATTTTCTAAATGACAAACAAGTACAAGCTATTTTAGATTTACGTTTACAAAAATTAACTAATTTAGAAAAAGAGAAATTATTATCCGAATATAAAAATTTAATTATATATATTTCTGATTTAAATCAAACGTTAAGAGATTCTAATAAGTTAATGAGAGTGATACGTAATGAACTTTGTTATATTAAAGAAAAATATCGTGATACTCGACGTACTCAAATTAATATTGAAGTTGTTGACACAACGATTAATATTGAAAATTTAGTTAATCAGGAAAATGTAGTTATTACTCTTTCTCATCAAGGATATGTTAAATATCAACCACTTACTGATTATGAAGCACAACATAGAGGAGGAAGAGGAAAATCAGCAGCAAGAACGAAACAAGAAGATTTTATTGATCGATTACTTGTAGCAAATACTCATGATACTATCTTATTATTTTCTAATAGAGGTAGAATATATTGGATGAAGGTATATCAACTTCCAGAAGCTAGTCGTATATCTAAAGGAAAACCAATTATTAATTTATTACCATTAGAAATAAATGAAAGAATTACCGCTATATTACCTGTGAATAAATATAAAAATAAGAAATATGTTTTTATGGTTACTGCTCGAGGAATTGTAAAGAAAACGGATTTATCTGAATTTAGTCGTCCACGTAGTACTGGTATTATTGCAGTTAATCTAATTAAAGGGGATGAACTTATAGGAGTTGATGTAACAAATGGTACGGATGAAATTATGTTGTTTTCCGCTTATGGGAAAGTAGTGCGATTTCCCGAAGATCAAGTACGTAATACACATCGTACAACCTCTGGTATTCGTGGAATACATTTATCTAAAAATGATAAAGTTGTTTCAATTATTATCCCTAATAATCAAGCTTCTATTCTTATTATTACAAAAAATGGATATGGAAAAAGAACAAAACAAATAGCATTTTCTACTAAATCTCGTGCTACTAAAGGAATTATTTCTATCAAAGTGAATGAACGTAATGGTGAAGTTGTTGGTGCTGTACAAGTAAATAATGAAGATCAAATTTTGATTATTACTGATGCTGGAACATTAGTCCGAACCAGAGTATCTGAAATAAATATTATTGGTCGTAATACACAGGGAGTGATGCTAATTCGTACTACAAAATGTGAGCATGTCGTTGGATTACAGCGTATTCCTTCACCTTATCCTAATTCTACTCAATCTATTGATATTAAAGATCAATAATAATTTTAAACTAATTTTTATTGAATATTATTTTCTTACAGGATTGATATGTCTTGTCCAATTTTAAAACTTACAAAACGTTTAGTACAATGTGAATCTATTAGTCCAAATGATGCAGGTTGTCAGGATATTCTTGTAGAAGATTATTTCAAACCTTTAGATTTTATAATTGAGTATCTTCCCTTTGAAGATACCCAAAATATTTGGGCTTTTCATCAAGGAAAAGAGAAAGGTCCAAGTTTATTATTTGTTGGACATACAGATATAGTACCCGCTGGAGATTTATCACAATGGAATAGTCATCCTTTTGAAGCTTCTATACGTAATAATATAATTTATGGACGTGGTGTAGCTGATATGAAAGGAGCCTTAGCTGCGATGATAATAGCAACAGAACGTTTTATTAAAAATAATCCATTACATAAAGGAAAATTAGCATTCATTATTACGTCAGACGAAGAAGGAAAATCTGAAAATGGAACAAAAAAAGTTATTCATACTTTAATTAAAAGAAATGAAAGAATAGACTACTGTTTAATAGGTGAACCTTCTAGTACTTATAAAATAGGTGATACGATTAAAAACGGCAGAAGAGGATCTTTGACAGCTAATATAGTGATTCATGGAATACAAGGACATATTGCTTATCCTCATCTTGCCAACAATCCCATTCATAGTTCTATTCTATTTTTGAAAGAACTGATTTATCATGAATGGGATAAAGGAAATGCCTTTTTTCCTTCTACTACTATGCAAATATCTAATATTCATGCGGGTCACGGAAATAGTAATATAATTCCAGGAAAATTACATCTACAAATAAATTTTAGATTCGGAACTCAAACCAATGAGTTAATAATTCGTAATAAAGTCAAGAACATTCTGCAAAGTCATTTTAATAAGGAGGATTACCATATTGATTGGTTATTTTCTGGACCCCCATTTTTAACCTTACCGGGTAAATTATTAGAAGTCGTATCTCAAGCGATTCAACATTATCAAGGCATTACACCTCATATTGAAACAACAGGTGGGACTTCTGATGGAAGATTTGTTGTACAAACTGGATCAGAAATAGTAGAATTAGGTTTAATAAATAAGACAATTCATAAAGTAAATGAATGTACAAAAATTACAGATTTACAAGTACTAGCTAAAATTTACCAATTTATTATCTCCAAAATTCTCATGTAGTACCATGTTGTTGTATAAGGAAGTTTTCTAGTGAAATTAGCGAATTCAATCCTTCTCTTGCTACTGAATGAGGAGAGATTCTTTTATATCGATCACTGAAAATTTCTAATGACCATATTCCCTTATATCCAGTTTGTTGTGCCGATTTAGCAAAAGCTTCTATAGCAAGTATTCCTCTTCCTGGAAAACAACGATAATGTCGACTCCATTCATCAAAGGAACATATTGGTGTTGGAGGAGGATCGGCATCAGCTATTTGAATAAAAAATAATTTTTCTACAGGGATATATTTTATTATATCCAAACTATCTTGAATAGCTAAGACATGAAAACTATCAAGTATTAATCCAAGATTTGGATGATCAACAATTCGTACTCTATCCCAAGCTTGACTAAGACGATTAACGTATCTTCCCCAAGATAGAGCTTCGTAGGAAACATAACAATCATGTTGTCTAGCTATTTCTGCTAACTTTAATAAATTTTCAATTTGTATATCCATATAAGGTGAAGCATAAATATCAGTTGTACTACATGCTAATAATTGTTGACAACCAAGATTATTCATCTGTTCAAACATTTTTTTAGCATGCTCAGTAGCTTTATTTCTATTTTCAGGTTGTATCCCATCAAAATCTCTGAGCGGTTGTAATAGTACAATTTTTAAATTTAAATCTTCAGTTAAAAGACGAATATCTCTTATTTTTCCAGTAAATTGAACTAGATCATCAGAAAATATTTCCACGGCATCAAATCCTGCTTTAGAAATAGCATATAATTTTTCCGGTAAAGTACCTGATAAAGAAACGGTTGAAATTGCTTTACGCATACATATCCTTTATAGTTTTGAAGAGTAGTAATATTTTTTTATTCTTGATATTCCAATCAATTCAATATAACTATTTTGAATAGATAGAAAGAGTGTCTTTTTATTAATTGTAAATAGTAAATTTTATTCAAACCATTTCTAAAAGAAATAAATCCTCAAAACACTGACGTCGTCGAATTTGTTTCATTGTTCCTTGTTCAACTAATATTTCTGGGAGTAAAAGACGACTATTATAATTAGATGACATTGAGGCCCCATAAGCTCCAGTATCATGAAAAACTAAATAATCATTAATTTTTGCTAGCGGTAATTTTCTCGTTGAAATTTTTCCTCCTTCTATTTGAGTGAAAAGATCACCGGATTCACAAAGAGGTCCACCTATTATAACCTCATATCTTTTTTCATGAATGATATCCTGATTATTTGCAGGTAATAGTGAGATATAATGATAACTTCCATACATAGCAGGACGCATTAAATCATTAAACCCTACATCTACTAAAAAAAAATATCTATTAGCTACTTTTTTCACCGCTCTTACTTTAGCGATTAATATACCTGATTCAGCTACTAAAAAACGCCCAGGTTCTATTTCTAAACTGATAGGATGACCAATATGATCTTGAATCTGTTCTCTAGCTGTATTCCAAATATTAAAATAATGATTGATATTGACTGGAATCTCTCCAAAACGATAAGGAACTGATAATCCTCCACCTGCCGATATAGCCGATATATCATAATCTAAATGCTTTACACATTTTACCATAGCATCACAAACTTTTGTTAAGTGTGTATAATTTACTCCAGATCCAATATGGATATGTAATCCAATAAGTTCTAATTTATATTTCTTAATATATTTTAATGCTAAAGGTAAATCTTCATACCATATTCCATGTTTACTATTTTTACCTCCCGTATTAGTTTTTTGACAATGCCCATATCCAAAACCAGGATTAACTCTGAGCCAAATTTTATGACCTATAGAACGTTCTCCTAATTGAACTAACATATCTATTGAGCCAGCATTGACTTGAATTTCTAATTCAATAATTCTTGCAAGAGTAACTTCATCTAATAGATCAGCGGTAAAAATTATGTCATTATGTTCTTTTCCTATTAAAAATCCTGCTAATAGAGCCCGTTCAATTTCCCCTAATGAAACAGCATCCACTTTTACATTTTTTTTGCGCATTAAACGTAAAATATGAATATTAGAACATGCTTTTTGAGCAAATCGTACTATATCAAACTGATTTAATTGATCAATTTGACCGTAAATTTTCTCAGCATCATATACCCATACTGGTCCTGCATATTGTTCATATAATGATTTTAAATTTTTAATATTCAAAGGACTTTTTGTATGATAAAGATCAATTGGCATTATTTTACCTTAAAATTTAATGTTAGAATGAATGCAATTAATAAAAAAGATATGAAGATTAATAAAATTAATTATTATGAGTATAATTCTTCTAATTTTAGCATCGTTATAATATTATTGCACTATAAAAATTTATTTATTTGACATAAATAAATCTATCGTAATACTGTTCACAAGCTTGTAAAGTATTTTGCATAAGTGTAGCAACCGTTATTGGACCAACACCTCCAGGGACTGGGGTAATATAAGACGCTCTTTTCAAGGCAGTAAAAAAATCTACATCTCCTACTATTTTACCATTTTCAAGACGATTAATACCTACATCGATTACTATTGCACCAGGTTTAATCCAGTGACCTGGGATAAAATATGCTTGACCAACTGCAACGATTAGTAAATCAGCATTATTAATATGATACTGTAAATTTCTAGTAAAACGATGAGTAAGAGTTACCGTACAACCTTGTAATAATAATTCTATATTCATTGGAATACCAACTATATTAGAAGCTCCAACTATAACAGCATCTAGTCCAAAAGTGTTAATTTTATACTCTTTAAGTAGAGTTAAAATTCCCTTTGGAGTGCAAGGTCGTAAAAGTGGGGCTCTTTTACATAATCTTCCAATATTATATGGATGAAAACCATCTACGTCTTTATGGGGAGCAATACTTTCTAATATACTAATTGTATTAATATTTTTAGGTAAAGGGAGTTGAACTAAAATTCCATCTATTCTTATATCATTATTTAATTTATCTATTACATTCAATAATTCCATTTTTTGAATGGTTTCCGGAAATTTAAAATAAAGAGAAAAAAATCCAACCATATCACAAACTTTTCTTTTCTTAGAAACATAAATTTTTGAAGATGGAGCATCACCAACTAAAATTACTGCTAATCCAGGTCTACGCTTATTTAAGCGAATACGTTTATCTACTTGTTTGGCTATTTTATTTTGAATTTTTTCTGCAATAAGATTCCCATCAATTATTTTTGCTATCATTTTAATTTTTGTGTATACTAATCTTAAAAATAATTTTATTTTAGTTTATTTAAACTAATCACTGAAAAAAATCCATCAAATATGCGCCCTTAGCTCAGTTGGATAGAGCAACGGCCTTCTAAGCCGTAGGTGACAGGTTCGATCCCTGTAGGGCGTGATTTATATATAATAAAATACTATCTTATACTAATACTAATATAGATAAGATAGTATTTTATTATAAAATGAGGAATCTTTTTAAGAGATAGGATAACCCTGGGATCTAAAAAATAGAAGAAGGCTTTCTAAACCCTTTCTCTCTTTTAAATTTGTAAAAGTCCATGGTCGATTCAATCGCATAGTATTCGTATCTTTCTCCATTATCTGGAGGGATGCACCTACATATGAAGCTAAATCCATTTTATTTATTACCAGAAAATCAGAACGAGTAATACCTGGACCTCCTTTTCTTGGAATTTTTTCTCCTTCTGCAACATCAATCACATAAATTACTATATCTACCAATTCTGGACTGAAAGTCGCTCCTAAATTATCTCCTCCACTCTCAATAAAAATAATATCTAAATTATGAAACTTGCCGCATAAAAATTCTATGGCTTCTAAATTCATGGAAGCATCCTCTCGAATAGCGGTATGCGGACAACAGCCTGTTTCTATCCCAATGATACGATCAGGATCTAATGCACCTGCAATAGTTAAAATACGCTGATCTTCTTTCGTATAGATATCATTAGTAATAACTGCAAGTTGATATTTTCTTTTCATTAACTTGCATAATACTTCAATTAATGCGGTTTTTCCTGATCCTACTGGACCACCTATTCCAATACGGATAGGATGCTGCTGCCTATTACTGTTGTTTTTTTTCATTTTATTATCTTTTAGTATTATGAACGAAATAAACGCGTAAATTGTGTTTCATGACAAGAAGAAGCAATCGCTACTAATGGTAATCCAGATCCTAAATCATTATCAGTCATTGATAAGGCTTTTGGTAAAGAATATGCTAATGATTGAGACAGATCTTTTAGTAAAATTTGTGCGGTAGATTGACCAAAAGGGACCAATTTAATACCTGCTATAATAGCATTTTCTAACCAGCTATAACCGAAAGAAATTGCTAAATCAAATAAAGGTATCTTCCATTGATTACCTAACCAAGCTAATCCGCTAATTTGACTTTTTTTTATAAGTGAACTCCAATCTGAATTGGGAACAGGAAGGTCCCAAATATGAAATAATTTAAATAAAGCCGCACCACGTTGCTTTTCTTCATCTCTTAATTCACTTGTTTCTCTATTAGCTAATAATAATTGAATCCAGAATTGAAAACTATCTATATCGTCTAATTTATAAGAAATATATAAACGTTTAAGAATTGGCCAATCGAGTCGAGTTAACGTATAATCAATTTGTTGTTGTTGCCATAGACGAAAATTTTCTATATTAGCAATCCAACCCGATTCTACGGCCCACTCTAATCCTTTGGAATAAATAAAACTACCGATCGGTAAATTACTACTCGTTATCTGTAATAGACGAAATTTTTTTATAGTATTATTTATTTTTATCATCCTTTTTTAATAATTAAAATTTTTAAAATAAAAAGTAACGTTGCGCCATTGGTAATATGGCGGCTGGTTTGCAAGTTATTAAAGAATCATTTACATATACTTCATATGTTTGTGGATTAACTTGAATATTTGGCATCAAATTATTATGTATCATATCTACTTTTCGTACATAACGACAATCTTTAGCGACACTAAATAGACTTCTAATATTTAATGTACTTATAATATCTTTTTCTATAGCAGATTTTGATAGAAAAGTTATACGAGTAGCATGACAGGCATTACCTAATGTACCAAACATTTTCCTATAATATACTGGCTGTGGAGTCGGTATAGATGCATTAATATCTCCCATTTGTGACATAACTATCATACCTCCTTTCAATATTAAATTGGGTTTCACACCAAAAAAAGCTGGAGACCATAGAACTAAATCTGCTAATTTTCCAATTTCTATTGAACCTACTTCATGTGCAATACCATGTGTAATAGCTGGATTAATGGTATATTTAGCTATATAACGTTTAACACGAAAATTATCATGGTTTCTTGTTGTATCTTCTGGTAAGAAACCTCTTTCTATTTTCATTCTATGTGCTAATTGCCAAGTACGTAATATGACTTCTCCAACTCTTCCCATTGCTTGAGAGTCAGAAGATATCATAGAAAAAGCTCCCATATCATGTAAGATATCTTCCGCTGCAATTGTTTCTCTTCGAATACGAGATTCAGCAAAAGCTATATCTTCTGCAAGATTAGAATCAAGATGATGACAAACCATTAACATATCCAAATGTTCATCTATAGTATGTATGGTATAAGGTAATGTTGGATTCGTGGAAGAAGGTAATATATTAGGATACATACAAGCACGAATAATATCAGGAGCATGTCCTCCACCCGCACCTTCAGTATGGAAAGTATGTATGGTACGATCTCCTATTGCAGTTATTGTATCTTCAAAAAAACCGGATTCATTGAGAGTGTCAGTATGAATGGAAACTTGTATATCTGATAATTCTGCAACGGATAAACAACAATCAATTACAGAAGGAGTAGCACCCCAATCTTCATGAATTTTTAATCCAATAACTCCCGAATCAACTTGTTCATATAATGCTTTGGGACAAGAACTACTTCCTTTTCCTAATAAACCTATATTCACTGGGAGGATATCTGTAGCTTGTAGCATACGTGAGATATTCCATATACCAGGAGTACAGGTAGTGGCTTTGGTCCCAGTGGATGGACCCGTACCTCCTCCAATCATAGTAGTTATCCCAGATATGAGAGCTTCTTCTATTTGTTGAGGACAAATAAAATGTATATGAGAGTCCACACCACCAGTAGTAACAATTTTTCCTTCTGCCGCAATAACATCTGTACCTGCTCCAATTGGAATATTAACGTTAGGTTGGATATCTGGATTGCCTGCTTTGCCAATAGAATGAATACGACCGTTTTTTACTCCAATATCAGCTTTTATGATTCCCCAATAATCAATAATAATAGCATTAGTTAAGACTAAATCTACTGTTTCTTTGCAAGAGAGTTGACCTTGACCCATCCCATCTCTAATAACTTTCCCTCCTCCAAATTTTACTTCTTCACCATACGTTGTGAAATCTTTTTCTATTTCAATCCATAGTTCAGTATCTGCTAATCTAATACGATCGCCTATAGTAGGACCAAACATTTCTGAATAGGCTTGACGAGATATTTTATTCATGTTTGCAATGCTTCTTCTTTATTTTTCTGATATTTATTGAGTGATCCCATTATTTTTGAACGGAATCCCCATACTATTCTCTTTCCAGAAAATTGAACTAATATAACTTTACGTGATTGTCCTGGCTCAAAACGTATGGTGGTACCTGCAGGAATATGAAGACGAAATCCTATGGTTTTTTTTCTATCAAATTTTAAATATCTATTCGTTTCATAAAAATGAAAGTGTGAGCCAATTTGTATGGGTCTATCTCCATGATTTTCAACAAGTAATTGTAATGTTTCTCTTTCTTTATTGATTTCTATTAATTGGGGTAATAATTGAAATTCACCTGGAATCATAAAAATTTCTATATACTATATAATCGGATTGTATACCGTTACTAATTTCGTTCCATCTAAAAACGTTGCTTCTACTTGTATTTTGGTCAGTGTTTCTGCAACACCATTCATAACTTGTTCTTTTTTTAAAAGATGCCTACTAGATTCCATTAATTCTGTCACAGATTTTCCCTCTCTGGCTCCTTCTAAAATAAAGGAGCTAATAAGAGCAATAGACTCTGGATAATTTAATTTTATTCCTCTAACAAGACGGCGTTCGGCTAAAAGAGCGATAGTAAATAACATAAGCTTATCTTTTTCTCTTGGTGTAAGATTCATTATTATTTCCTTCTTTAAGTAAACCAAATACGTGGTGGAAAAGAAATATCACCGATAATTTCTGGACGTAATACATCCCATAGTTTATATAATATAGTACGTAAATAATCATCATTATTACATAAGATCCTTACTACTAATAAAGAGGAATCTAATAAAGTTGCACCTGCGATTATTCTTTTATTGTAGATAATTTTTCGTACTATATTTAATAATTGCTCATTAGCGGGCGTTGCTATTAATGTTGATAGTAGCGGATAATGATTAATAATTGATAAATCACCATTACTAATACATAATTTTTCATATAATAATAGTATATCTGATTGCCAAATTTGTAATTGATAATTGCAATTTCCTTTATAGAAGGGTTCTTTTAGAACGGTACGACCGAAAGATAAATTGTCCCAAGCAATAATTTTGGAATTTTTTTGTATATAAAAATAAGTTGTTATTTCTGCATATGCTCCTGGAAATAAAAGAGTTTCTGGAGGTAAGAATTCTAATGTTGCCTTTTCTTCAAGAAAAAAATATTGAGTAAGAGAAGAGGATTTGGAACTTTTACTAAAATAAAATTTAGTGATACTTGGCATAGTAAGTAAAACTTTAGTATTTTTATTCATATAGAGATTAACAAAAAGTTTATCACCTCCAACTATCCCTCCAGGCGGATATAATAAGTAAATATGGCAAGATTTCTTTTCTCCTTCAGGATAAAAAGGATGTTGGACCATTAATGGTCCAGTATGTTTACGACAATATAAAACAGTTTTTTTATCTCTATCAGATCTTCTACATTTTAAATCTATAGTACTTATCCAAGGATCAGACATATCTTCCTTTCAAGGAGCAAAGAATTATGAAAAATTAAAAAGAATATTTTTAACAACAATTTCATTCATTGTCTTGTCAATTGTCCCATTTCATTCCAATAACGACCATCTCTTCTAATCATTTCTGGAGAAGTATTAGGACCCCAACTTCCTGCGGTATAGGGTTCTGGTATATATTGAACGACTTTCCATGCTTGCATAATAGAATCTACCCATTTCCATGCTTCCTCTACTTCATCTCTTCTAACAAAAAGTGCTTGATTACCGCGCATTACTTCTAATAATAAACGTTCATATGCATCATTATTTCTAGAATGATCAGTAATATTTGAATGAATTTTTTTCAATTTGAAATAAGACATATTTTCTATTTCAACATTTTTTTCTAAAATACTAATACTAATACCTTCATCGGGTTGTAAACGAATAGTAATTTTATTAGGAGGTAATTTCTTACAAAAATTATCAAAAAAATTGATGGGCGGATTTTTAAAAAAAATGACTATTTCTGAACATTTGAGAGGTAAACGTTTTCCTGTTCTCAAATAAAAAGGGACTCCTGACCAAATCCAATTGTCAATATTCACTTTAAGTGATACAAAAGTTTCTGTACAGCTATCTTTATTTGCTCCTTTTTCTTCTAAATAACCAGGAACTTTTTCGGTATGAATCAAACCAGCTGTATATTGACCACGTATTGTATTTGTCAAAATATTTTTTTCATTAATTGGCCTTAGTGCACGTAAAATTTTAACTTTTTCATCCCGAATATTATCGGCTCTTAAGTCCAAAGGAGGAGCCATAGCAATTATACTTAAAATTTGTAGTAAATGACTTTGAACCATATCACGCATCTGACCTACTTTATCAAAATAGCCCCATCTTCCTTCTATACCTATTTCTTCCGCTACAGTAATTTGTATATGATCAATAGTTCGATGATCCCAATTTACTGAAAATAATGAATTAGCAAAACGTAGTGTTAATAGATTAATTACTGATTCTTTTCCTAAATAATGATCTACTCTATAAATTTGTTTTTCATTGAAAAAATCGGCTATTTTATTATTTATTAATTTTGAGGTTATTAAATCTGTACCAAGAGGTTTTTCTATAACAATACGGTTAGGTTCCTTATGGAGTCCAGCATATCCTAACCCTTTACAAATAGTACCAAATGTATTGGGTGGCATAGCAAAATAACTAATAGTAATACTATTTTTTTTATCTATTTTTTTAGATAAATTATGAAAGTTTTCTATTTCGTTTACATCAAGATTATAAAAATATAATCTTGTACTAAATGTTTTCCAAATACTTTCTTCGATCATTTCTCCTAAAAAGTTTTCTAATGCTTCACGTACGATATTACAGTAAAAAGATCGATTCCATATTGCACGTCCAACACCAATAATACGAGTTGCTGGATGTATTGAACCTAATTTTTCAAGACGATATAATGCGGGAAGTAACTTTCTTCTTGCTAAATCGCCTTTTGTACCAAAAATAATTAGATTACAGGCTTGCACTGTTGGTAACATATGCCCTTTATCTCCTTCCTTGATAATTCGAACATTCAGACTAAGTATTTTTATTCAAATTAGATAATCAATCTAGTTCGTTTTATCATTCACATAATAAATAATATTTAAAATATAGAAAAAGAATATTTTATTTAATGATGCATGAGGAATTCAATTCTCATTTGATTTTATTTGATAGATTCTAAATAACGTTCTGCATCTAATGCAGCCATACATCCTGAAGCAGCAGCGGTAATTGCTTGACGATATCTATTATCCATAACATCCCCAGCAGCGAAAACTCCTTTTATAGAAGTAGCTGTTTTACTTTGATCTAATCCTGAATGTATTTGAATATATCCATTTTCTAGATGAAGTTTTTTTGCAAAAATTTCTGTATTAGGTATATAACCTATAGCAATAAATAATCCAGAAACTGATATAATTTTAGTAGTAATATCCTTTTCTTTTAATCGAATTTTAGTAATACCATTATCATTTCCTATAATTTCTTCTACTATAGAATTCATATGTAAAATAATATTATTAGATTTTACTTTTTTCATTAATCTGTCTACTAATATCTTTTCAGCTCGAAAAATATGACGTCTATGAATTAAATGTATCTTTTTAGCTATATTAGATAGATAGAGTGTCTCTTCTATTGCAGTATTTCCTCCTCCTACTACAGCTATAATTTTATTACGATAAAAAAAACCATCACAAGTAGCACAAAAAGAAATTCCTTTTCCTTTAAATTTTTTTTCTGAAGGAATATCAAGACAACGAGGTGATGCTCCCGTAGCAATAATTAATGCATTACAGAAATATTCTGTATTATATCCAGTTAAATGAAATGGTTTGTTATCTAAATTGACTTTGCTAATATGATCAGAAATAATTGGAATTTGGAACTTCTTAATATGAGCATGCATCTTCTCCATAAGAGAAGGTCCTGTTAATGATTCGACTACTCCAGGCCAATTTTCTATTATATCTGTAGACATAAGTTGGCCACCTAAATTTTTACCAGTAATTAATATTGGATTAAGATTAGCTCTTGCAGCATAAAGAGTAGCAGTATAACCTGCAGGACCCGATCCTAATATAATTAAATCATCATTTTTTTTTATCATTAATTTTGTCATTGTTATATACTTTTTATTTGATATATTTATTTTTTCATTATCCAAAATATAAATAAATTATTCATAGAGAAGTATATATAATTATTATTTAATATTAGGATTGTAGCATATAAAAATATTTCAATTATATAAATTTTTTATTTTATCTTAATTATATTAATTATAACTGGATCAACTAACTATTATTTTTATATAGTGAAGGAGATATTTTATCATATTTATTTGATCTAGATTTTTTATCTATATATGTAAATAATTTTTAATTATATATGAATATATACAATCTAATGAAAAAATATTTAGTAATTACTATTATCATTATTTCTCTAATTATTACTCAAGTTCTAGCTACAGAACATTATGATAGTTTTAAAAAACGTTTAAATAAGAATGATGTCTTTTATGCTATATTTGAACAAAAAATATTAGATATTGAAGATAATATTATACAAGAAGCAAAAGGAGAGCTTTGGTTAAAATATCCTAATTTATGTCATATTCATACTATTAATCCAGAAAGTTTTTTCATTTCAGATGGAAAAAATCTTTGGAATTATTATCCTATATTAAAACAAGTTATGATTTTTTCCTTACAGAAAAAAGAATTAAAAAATATAGTAATATTAACGGATTTCTACTTTAAACCTATTTATAATAAATCGTATCAAATGAATAAAAATGACGATATTTTTATTTTTATTCCAAAAAATAAAGAGAGTCATTTAAAAATGATATCTATTCATATAGATAAAAGCGGAATAATTCAATATTTTAATCTTTGGGAAAAAAATGGGACTCAGAGTGTTTATGAGTTAAAAAATCAAAAATTTTTAAAAAAAGAAGATTCGTCTATATTCAAATTTAAATTACCTAAAGATGTAACGGTAGAAAATTTCTCTATTAATATTTAATCACAACATACATAAAATTCAGTATATATAGATACTTTAAGCTCATTCTGAACTAACAAGGAAGAATTTTATGTTTATATTGAACAACACAATGAAAGATTATGATACTGAAATATGGGATGCAATACAAAAAGAAATACAAAGACAGGAAGAACATATTGAATTAATTGCATCAGAAAATTACGTTAGTCCTGCTATTATGCAGGCTCAAGGCTCTCACTTAACGAATAAATATGCTGAAGGTTATCCGGAAAATCGTTATTATGGAGGATGTGAATACGTTGACTTAGTAGAGAAAATTGCTATTGATCGTGCTAAAATATTATTTAAAGCAGATTATGCCAATGTTCAACCACATTCAGGTTCACAAGCGAATTTAGCTGTATATAGTGCATTATTACAACCAGGAGATATGATATTAGGGATGAAATTAGATCAAGGAGGACATTTAACTCATGGTGCAAAAGTGAATTTTTCTGGTAAATTATATAATGTAATATCTTATGGTTTAAATGAAAAAGGATACATTAATTATGATGAGATATATCGATTAGCCAAAATGTATAAACCTAAAATGATAATTGGTGGATTTTCAGCCTATTCAGGCATAGTAAATTGGAAGAAAATTAGAAAAATAGCTGATTATATTAATGCATACTTTCTGGTCGATATGTCACATATTGCCGGTCTAGTAGCTACAGGTCTCTATCCTAATCCAATCCCTTATGCACATGTAGTAACTACTACTACCCATAAGACTCTTGCTGGTCCGAGAGGTGGAATGATTTTATCCTCGATAGGAGAAAAAAATTTTTATGATAAACTAAACCGTGCGATTTTTCCTGGATTACAAGGAGGACCTCTCATACATGTAATTGCAGGAAAAGCTATTGCTTTTAAGGAAGCAATGGAACCAAAATTTATATTATATCAAAAGCAAGTTATTAAAAATGCAAAAGAAATGGTGAAAGTATTTCTTTCTCGTAATTATAAAGTAGTATCCGGACATACTGAGAATCATTTATTCTTATTAGATTTTACAAATGATACGTTTACTGGAAAAATGATTAGTGATATTTTAAATCAAGCTAATATTATTGTTAATAAGAATAGTGTGCCAAATGATAAGAGAAGTCCATTTCTTACTTCTGGGATACGTATTGGGACCCCTTCAGTAACGCGTAGAGGATTTAAAGAATGTGAGGTTAATAAAATTGCTAATTGGATATGTGATATCATAAAAAATATTCATGATAAAGATCATCTTCAATTTATAAAAAAGAAGGTATTATATCTCTGTAATAAATATCCAGTTTATAAAAAATAAATGAAGTAAATTAGTATATATCATTTAATTTATAATATTGATAAAATTAATATATGAAACGTTCGAATCATTTCGAAGTACTAGTTATTGGTGGAGGTCATGCTGGAACAGAAGCTGGAATGGCTGCAGCAAGATTAGGTTGTAAGACTTTAATTTTAACACAATCTATACAAACTATAGGAAATTTATCTTGTAATCCATCAATAGGAGGAATAGGAAAAGGGCATTTAGTTAAAGAAATTGATGCTATGGGTGGTATTATGGCAAAAGCTATTGATATATCAGGCATTCAATTTAGAAAATTAAATATGAAAAAAGGAGCAGCGGTTAGATCTACACGAGCTCAAGCGGATAGAATGCTTTATAAAAAGGCAATATATACTGCACTAAAAAATCAAAATAATTTACAAATTATACAGCAAATAGTAAGTAAATTACTTATAAAAAATAATTCCATTATAGGAATCATGACAACCAATGGATTAATATTCTATGCATCTTCTATAATTATTACGGTTGGAACTTTTTTAAATGGGAAAATTTATATTGGATCCAATAGTTCTAATGGAGGTAGAATTGGAGAGTTACCAACTACTATATTATTCCATCAATTTCATGATATTCCTTTTCGAATAAAAAGATTTAAAACGGGGACTCCCCCTCGTATTGATGCACGTAGTATTGATTTAAGTAAACTAGAAAAACAATATAGTGATAATCCACTGCCAGTATTTTCCTTTATGGGATCAATAGATCAACATCCTCGTCAAATCCCTTGTTATATTACTCATACCAATATACAAACCCATACAATTATTAGAGATAATTTAAAATATAGTCCAATGTATTCGGGAAAGATTATAGGAACAGGACCTCGTTATTGTCCTTCTATAGAAGATAAAGTGATTAAATTTCCAAATAGAGATTCTCATCAAGTTTTTTTAGAACCGGAAGGATTAAATAGTAATAATATTTATCCAAATGGTATTTCTACTAGTTTACCATTTGAAATACAGATTAGAATGATTCGTTCAATAAAAGCATTAGAAAATGCTCATATTATTCAACCAGGTTATGCTGTAGAATATGATTGTTTAGATCCTCGAGATTTGTATCTCACATTAGAAAGTAAATTAGTAAAAGGTTTATTTTTCGCTGGTCAAATTAATGGGACGACTGGATATGAAGAAGCTGCGGCACAAGGGATGCTTGCTGGATTGAATGCGGCACAATTAGCTAAGGATAAGGATTATTGGATACCTCGACGTGATCAAGCTTACTTAGGAGTAATGATAGATGATTTATGTACATTAGGGACAAAAGAACCATATCGTATTTTTACTTCACGTGCCGAATATAGACTAATGCTTCGTGAAGATAATGCGGATATTCGTTTAACAGAAATAGCTAAAAATTTAGGATTAATAGATGAAGAACGTTGGTGTCATTTTTGTAATAAAATTTCTTTAATAGAAAAAGAACGTCAAAGAATACGGAACATCAAAATTAAACCAAGTGATAGTAATATTAATATACTTAATAATTTGATGAAAACACCTTTAATCCGTGAATATAATGGAGAAGAATTACTGCGTAGACCTGAAATGAACTATAGGTTACTAAAAAATATAGTTCAATTCTCTCCTCTATTAGAAGAGAGTCAAGTAACAGAAGAGATTGAAATTCAAATCAAATATGAAGGTTATATTAAGAATCAACAAAAAGAAATTCTTTCTCATAAACGTAATGAAGAAACAAGATTACCAAATACTATTGATTTCAGTATGATTCCTGGACTTTCTAATGAAGTTGTGAGTAAATTAAATGCATGTAAACCTACCTCCATTGGTCAAGCATCACGTATTCCAGGTATAACACCCGCTGCTATTTCTATATTACTAATTTGGGTAAAAAAATATAATTTATTATCATAATAGAAGAATTTATCCTGTTTATTTTATGTTGGAAATAAGAAAATATCTCTTTTAAATTTTGCTTTCTTAGAGAAAGATTATTAATATTATATTGTGATTGGTATTTATTTATAATAAAAGGAATCGATTTGTGTCTATATTTATAGAAGTGTCTGATACTCAAGAATATATAGGGCATCACTTAAAACATCTACGATTGGATTTATATAAATTAAAATTAGTAGACGATTTTCATGAAGGATTTTGGATATTAAATATTGATTCAATATTCTTTTCTCTCTTACTTGGAACTATTTTTTCATTATTTTTCTATTTAGTTGTAAAGAAAGTAAATTATCGTTTTCCTGGTAAAATACAAACTTTTATAGAATTATTATTTATTTTTATTAATAAAAATGTAAAAGAGATATTTCCTTATGACAATAAAATCGTTGCTCCTCTTTCATTAACAATTTTTGTTTGGGTTTTCTTAATGAATGTTATGGATTTATTCCCAGTAGATTTATTACCAGATTTAAGTAAATTGCTATTAGATTTACCTGCACTTAGAGTAGTGCCATCTGCAGATGTAAATATTACTTTATCTATGTCATTAGGAGTATTTATACTTATATTATATTATAATATAAAGATTAAAGGGATTCTTAGATTTATTAAAGGATTATTAATGCAACCATTTAATCATCCCATATTTATACCAATTAATTTAATTCTTGAAGGTATTATATTATTATCGAAACCTATATCATTAGGTTTAAGATTATTTGGCAATATGTATGCAGGAGAATTAATTTTTATTCTTATTTCGGGTTTATTACCTTGGTGGTCTCAGTGGGTTTTAAATCTACCTTGGGCTATTTTTCATATTTTAATTATTACTTTGCAAGCTTTTATATTTATGATTTTAACAATTGTTTATCTAGCTATGGCTCATGATGAAAGTCATTGATTAGATTAATAATCTACTTCTTACTTATATACTGACTGGAGAATATAGTAATGGATCTACATATATTATTATACATAGCTACTGCTATAATGATGGGATTAGCAGCAATTGGCGCTGCAATTGGCATTGGAATATTAGGAGGAAAATTTTTAGAAGGAGCAGCTAGACAACCTGATTTAATTCCTCTATTACGTACTCAATTTTTTATTGTTATGGGATTAATAGATGCTATTCCTATGATTACTGTTGGTCTCGGTTTATATATAATGTTTGTACTCATATAAATAAAAAAAAGAGAAATCTATTCGAGGTATTATCTATGCATTTAAATGCAACAATTTTAGGACAAGCCATAGCATTTTTCTTCTTTGTTCTATTTTGTATGAAATATGTGTGGCCTCCCTTAATCAACATTATAGAGAATCGTCAAAAGGAAATATTGGAAAATTTTAATGCTATTGAACAAGAAAAAAAGCAATTAGAAAAAGAACGTAGTGAAACTCTTTCCTATTTAGAACAAGTAAAGTTAGAAGCTAAAAATATTATAGAAAAAGCTCATCAACATCAAATCCAAATAATGGAAGAATCCAAAAATAAAGCAAAACAGGAATACAAAAAATTAATGTTATTAGCTCAGGAAGAGATTCTTTTAGAAAAAAAACGTGCTCAAGAGGAATTACGTAAAGAAACGGTTAAATTAACCTTAATGAGTGTAGAAAAATTACTTGAAAGTTCTATTAATAAAAATATTAATAGTGAAATTATTAATCAATTTATAAATAGACTTTAAAATGCTTCTAGAATAAGATAAAAATGATGAAATATATGGTTGTAGCGCATCAATATGCTCAGGCATCTTTTGATTTTGCTCTTTTAGAGAATAAAATAGAACATTGGCAATCCATGTTGGAATTTGCTTCTCAACTAATTCATCATAATAGATTGATAAAAAAATTGATATGTAGTCCTATTATTTCCTCCGATGATATTGCTTCTATTTTCATAGAAATAAGTGATAAGAAACTTGATTGTTTTGGCCAAAATTTCATTCGAATTATGGCTAAAAATAAAAGATTACAAATCTTACCAAATGTTTTGGAACGATTTATTTATCTACGTTCCATAAGAGAATTAATAATTAATATAGATATTATATCTACAATACGATTAAGTACGGATCAGATAAAAAAAATTGCTAATGTAATGACAAAATATTTTCCTAAATATAAGATAAAATTCAATATAAAAATTGATACGTCAATTTTAGGTGGAATATTACTTTTAATAGGAGAAAATATTGTTATAGATGGTAGTATACGATATCGTATGGAACGTCTGACAGCAGCTCTATTAAAAAAGTGAGGGAAGATGCAACAGCTGAACTTTACTGAAATTAGTGAATTGATTAAGAAACGTATAGCTCAATTTGATATAACAGATGAAATAAGAAATGAAGGTATTATTATCTCTGTTGGAGATGGCATTATTAGAATTCATGGTTTATCTGACGTTATGCAAGGTGAAATGATTGTATTACCCAATGGGACTTTTGGAATGGCTTTGAATCTCGAAAATGAGATTGTTGGGGCAATCGTTCTGGGACCTTACATAGATTTAAGTGAAGGAATGAAAGTGAAAAGTACAGGGCGTGTACTAGAAGTCCCAGTAGGACGCGGGTTACTAGGTCGTGTTATTAATGCCTTGGGAGAACCAATCGATGGGAAAGGTCCCTTAGATTATGAAAATTTTTCTGCGATTGAAGTAATCGCTCCTAGTGTTATAGAAAGACAATCTATTTCTGAACCAATACAGACCGGTTATAAGGCTATTGATGCAATGATTCCTATAGGTAGAGGTCAACGTGAGTTAATTATAGGTGATAGACAAACTGGTAAGACTACCTTAGCAATAGATACGATTATCAATCAAAGAGAAAGTGGCGTAAAATGTATTTACGTTGCAATTGGACAAAAAGCGTCAACTGTTGCTAATGTCGTAAGAAAATTGAAAGAAAATGATGCATTAAAGAATACGATTATAGTTGCAGCTACTGCATCTGAATCTGCTACCTTACAATATTTAGTTCCTTATGCTGGTTGTACTATGGGAGAGTATTTTCGGGATAGAGGTGAAGATGTACTTATTATTTATGATGACTTATCTAAACAAGCTGTTGCATATCGACAAATTTCTCTTTTACTTCGTCGACCTCCTGGACGTGAAGCATATCCTGGTGATATTTTTTATTTACATTCTCGCCTTTTAGAAAGAGCATCTTGTGTTAGCGCTGAATATGTAGAAAAATTTACTAAAGGTAAAAAAATAGGGAAAACTGGATCGTTAACTGCCTTACCTATTATAGAAACTCAAGCAGGTGATGTATCCGCCTTTATTCCAACTAATGTAATTTCCATTACAGATGGACAAATATTTCTAGAATCAAATTTATTTAATATAGGAATACGTCCTGCTATCAATCCTGGAATTTCGGTTTCACGAGTTGGTGGAGCGGCACAAACAACTATTATGCGAAAGTTATCTAGTGGTATTCGTACAGCCTTAGCTCAGTATCGTGAATTATTTGCATTTTCTCAATTTGCTTCAGATTTAGATGAAGATACGAGAAAACAATTGGAGCATGGAAAAAAAGTTACTGAACTATTAAAACAAAAACAACATGCGCCCATAGCCTTAGTATGTCAAGCAATATTATTTTTTGCCGTAGAAAAAGGTTATGTTGAAGATTTAAAACCTGAACAAATTGGAAAATTTGAACATGCCGTTCTATCTTATATGAATAAAAATAAAAATGATTTTTTAGAACATATAAATATGACTGGTATTTATAATGAACAGGTAGAACAATATTTTACAAATATTCTGAATACCATAAAAGAAATAGATTTTAACTGTTATATTAAAATAGAATAAATATAAAAAATGATGACTTGTACTCGAGATATTCGCACTAAAATTAATAGTATTCAGAATACTCAAAAAATTACTAAAGCAATGGAGATGCTTGCTATTGCTAAAATGCGAAAAAATAAATTAAATATGTTAGCTCATTCCCCTTATGCACAAATGATACATAAAATTGTCTCCCACCTTTTATGTGCACGCTTAGAATATAAACATCCATATTTATTGGATAGAGAATCAATTATGCGTGTTGGATGCATAGTAATCTCTTCCGATAGGGGTTTAGTAGGTAGCTTAAATACGAATTTATTTCGACATATTTTAACTAATATTAAAATATGGGAAAAAAATAATATGGACGTTCATTTTGCACTAATAGGTTATAAATCAGTATTATTTTTTAGTGGGATTGGCGTTAAAATTATAGCTCAGATAACTGGTATTGGCGATAAACCTCAATTGGAAGATATTATTGGAATAGTGAATGTTATGTTAAAAGAATACGATAAAAACAATATCAATCGATTATATATCGCTAATAATAAATTTATTAATACAATGTCACAATCTCCTCAATTGAGACAACTTCTTCCAATAGCGATTAATAATAAGAATGTTAATAAAAGTAATAAATTTGGCGATTATTTATATGAGCCAGATTCTAAATCTATCGTGGATATGTTATTACAACGTTATATAGAATCACAAGTGTATAACAGTGTGATTGAAAATATGGTTAGTGAACAAGCCGCACGTATGATAACCATGAGATCGGCTTCTGATAATGGGGGAGAAATGATTAAAGAATTGCAACTAACTTATAATAGAATGAGACAATCTAATATTACCCAAGAACTTACAGAAATTATATCAGGATCAAGTGTATTTTAATGAATGTTATATTTTGATATAAAGAGAAGATAGAGGTTAGAAATATATATGGCTATTGGAAAAATTGTACAAGTTATAGGAGCCGTAGTAGATGTAGAATTTCCAAGAAATGCTATTCCTCAAGTATTTAATGCAGTTGAAGTACAACCAAATAATAGCATCAATAAAAAATTACTTCTTGAAGTACAGCAACAAATAGGTGGAGGTATAGTACGTTGTATTGCTATGGGAAGTTCCTATGGATTACGAAGAGGGTTGAATGTCATAGATCTACAATCTATGATTAAAGTTCCAGTAGGTAAGGCTACACTAGGGCGTATGATGAATGTATTAGGTGAACCCATTGATATGAAAGGAGAGATTAATTCAGAAGAAAGATGGCCTATTCACCGTTCTGCACCATGTTATGAAGATTTATCTGATACTAGTGAGCTTTTAGAGACTGGTATTAAAGTAATAGATTTAATTTGTCCTTTTTGCAAAGGAGGAAAAATTGGTCTTTTTGGAGGAGCAGGAGTTGGTAAAACTGTAAATATGATGGAATTAATTCGTAATATTGCTGTAGAACATTCTGGATATGCGGTTTTTGTAGGAGTCGGAGAGCGTACTCGAGAGGGAAATGATTTTTATAAAGAAATGATCACTTCTGGAGTCATCGATAAAGTATCGTTAGTATATGGTCAAATGAATGAACCGCCAGGTAATCGCTTACGTGTAGCACTAACAGGTTTAACTATGGCTGAAAAGTTTAGAGATGAAGGGCATGATGTTTTATTATTTATTGATAATATTTATCGTTATACGTTAGCAGGTACGGAGGTTTCCGCTTTATTAGGACGTATTCCATCTTCTGTGGGTTATCAACCAACGCTATCTGAAGAAATGGGGATATTACAAGAACGTATTACTTCGACTAAAAGTGGTTCTATTACATCTGTACAAGCTGTATATGTCCCTGCAGATGATTTAACGGATCCATCTCCTTCAACAACTTTTTCTCATCTTGATGCTACTATTGTACTTAGTCGTCAAATTGCTTCTCTTGGAATTTATCCTTCAATAGATCCTCTGGATTCTACGAGTAGACAATTAGATCCTTTAATTATTGGTCAAGAACATTATAATGTAGCTCGTAGTGTACAATCTATTTTACAACGTTATCAAGAGTTAAAAGATATAATAGCCATTCTGGGAATAGATGAACTTTCTGCACAAGATAAGATTACAGTATCTCGCGCACGTAAAATACAACGTTTTTTATCTCAGCCTTTTTTTGTTGCCGAGGTTTTTACAGGTGCTGTCGGCAAATATGTTCCATTAAAGGAAACTATTCGTGGATTTAAGAGTATTATCAATGGGGATTATGATGATGTTCCAGAACAATATTTTTATATGATTGGATCAATTGATGAAATTAATACTTCAAAAAAAATATCATAAAGAAAAAAATTTTTAATAGTAAAGATTAAAGATAATGGATGCTATGAGCAGCAGCTATCAGCTAGATATAGTAAGCGCAGAAAGTCGCATATTTTCTGGATTAGTTAAGAAAATTCGCGTGACTGGTAGTGAAGGTGAAATGGGTATTTTCCCTAGACATGCTCCTTTACTATCACAAATAAAACCCGGAATGATATATATTGTAAAATCATGCAGTAGTACAGAATATATTTATGTATCTGGAGGTATAATTGAAGTACAACCTGATGCAGTAACAGTGTTAGCGGATACTGCGATTCGTGGCAAAGATCTCGATGAAGTCAAAGCAATAGAAGCAAGAAAAAAAGCACAAGAAAATATTAGTAAATATACGAATCATGTTGACTTAGCTTACATTAAAGCTACGATAGAATTAGCAAAGGCATTAGCAAAACTAAAGGTCATTAGATTAACCAAAAAAAGCTTATAGTAAGTAACGAGCTAGTTACTAACTAGCTCGCTTGGAATATTACAACAATATATATCTATTTCTTTGCTGAATTTTATAGATAAATCATTGTAAGAAAGATTACATGACTCTTAATAGCAAACTATATCCTATCTTATCTCGGATAAATGATCCGAAGAAATTACGTAATCTTACCACTGATAAATTAATTGGATTATGTCAAGATATAAGAAAATTCTTAATTGAGAGTATTAGTCGTTCAAGCGGACATTTTGCATCAGGATTGGGAGTAATCGAACTAACCGTCGCTTTACATTATATTTATAATACACCATTTGATCGCTTAATTTGGGATGTGGGTCATCAATCTTATCCTCATAAGATTCTTACTGGTCGTATAGAACATATTAATACGATTCGTCAATTTGGTGGCCTCCATCCTTTCCCATGTCACGAAGAAAGTGAATATGATTCTTTATCCGTAGGACATTCCTCGACTTCAATTAGTGCAGGTCTCGGAATGTCTGTCGTTGCAGAACGTGAAGGTATGGGCCGACGTATAGTGTGTGTAATCGGGGATGGATCGATGACAGCAGGTATGGCGTTTGAAGCAATGAATCATGCTGGATATATTCAATCGGATATATTAGTTATTTTAAATGATAATGAGATGTCTATTTCGGAAAATGTAGGCGCATTGAAGAATTATTTATCTCGTATTTTATCTACAACAAGTAGTGACAATCCTGGTACTCTTTTCGAAGAATTAGGATTTAATTATATTGGTCCTGTTGATGGACATGATATCCCTGTATTATTAAAAACTTTACAAAAGATGCGTGATCGACGAGGACCGCAATTATTACATGTCATTACCCAAAAAGGTAGAGGATATATTCCAGCTGAGATGGATCCTATTGGATGGCATGCTGTTCCTAAATTCGATCCTGCCGTAGGTATTATCCCTCAAAATACCTGTAGTATCATAGATAAACAAAAAAAAACATATTCCGAAATTTTTGGTAATTGGTTATGCTCTACAGCGGCTGTCGATAAGAAGCTTATGGCTATTACACCCGCAATGCGTGAGGGTTCTGGAATGGTCACTTTTGCACGTCAATACCCCCATCAATACTTTGATGTAGCTATTGCAGAACAACATGCTGTAACTTTTGCAGCGGGATTAGCTATAGGGGGTTATCAACCTGTCGTTGCTATTTATTCCACTTTTTTACAGCGTGCTTATGATCAACTAATTCATGATATTGCTATTCCCAAATTACCCGTATTATTTGCTATTGATAGAGGAGGGATAGTAGGTGCAGATGGACAAACCCATCAAGGTGCATTTGATCTATCATATTTACGTTGTATTCCTAATATGTTGATTATGACTCCAAGTGATGAAAATGAGTGCCAACTCATGTTATATACGGGATATCATTATAAAAACGGTCCTAGTGTAGTACGTTATCCAAGAGGTGAGAGCGTAGGTGTCACAATAAGTCCACTCTATAATTTACCCCTTGGTAAAGGGGTGATACGTAGAAAAGGCAAAAAAATTGCTATTTTAAACTTTGGGACTTTACTTTTACAAGCAATAGACGTAGCGGAAGAAATTAATGCAACTTTAGTAGATATGCGATTTGTTAAACCCATTGATGAATCGTTAATCCTTGCAGTAGTGTCTACACATCAAACATTAGTTACTTTAGAAGAAAATGTAGTTATGGGAGGAGCAGGAAGTAGTGTCAATGAATTTTTAATGCATGAACGTTTATCAATACCCGTATTAAACATCGGATTACCTGATTCGTTTATTCCCCATGGAAATCAAAATGAAGTAAGAAGTTATCTAGGTCTCGATAGTAAAGGAATTATTCAAAAAATTAATAGATGGTTATCTCCCATCAGGAGATCAAGTCAAATAAACTGAATTTCAATTATTCTTTTAATAATAAAATAAGGACGAAGCGTGTCCATCTTGGATTATGATTTAATTTATTTAGCACGAGCGTTTGAATTAGCTAAACGTGGAAGATTTACTACCGCACCCAATCCTAATGTAGGATGTGTGATTGTTAGCAATGCGAAAATTGTTGGTGAGGGATATCACATGTGTGCAGGAGAGCCTCATGCGGAAATTTGTGCATTAGATATAGCTGGTAAATATGCATCGAATGCTACAGTTTATATCACACTCGAACCATGTAGTCATTATGGTCGAACTCCACCTTGTGCTGATGCTTTAATAAAAGCAAATGTAAAAAGGGTTGTGGTTGCAATGTTAGATCCTAATCCGAAAGTATCCGGTAGGGGAATATTGCGCTTACAAGCATCTGGGATTGAAGTACGTCATAGTTTAATGTTAGAAGAAGCTGAAGCAATTAATAAAGGATTTTTAAAAAGAATGCGAACTGGATTACCATGGATTCGAATAAAATTAGCCTCCTCCCTTGATGGACGTACTGCTATGGCTTCTGGAGAAAGTAAATGGATTACTTCGTCTCAAGCACGACAAGATCTACAAATATTTCGCGCAGAAAGTGATGTCATTCTTTCTACTGCATCCACAGTCTTAATAGATAATCCAGAATTAAATATTCGTTATGATTCCTTACCACGGGATATACAGTCGCTATTATATTGTGATCATAGAAAAAAAAAGATACGTCAGCCAATACGTGTGATTATCGATAGTGCGAATCAAATTACTCCTATACATCGTATTGTACATGGAGATAATCCAACGTGGTTAGCACGTTTAAGAAAAGATGATATACATTGGCCTAAATCCGTAGAACAAATACTATTACCATCAACTAAACATAATGCTAATAAAATTGAACTAATGGCTCTATTTAAAAAACTTGGTCATAGACAAATTAATAATGTTTTAGTAGAGTCTGGATCGAATTTGGCTGGAAATTTATTAATTCATCAATTAGTAGATGAGTTAATTATTTATCAGTCTATGAAATTGCTGGGAAATGATGCATATCCTTTATTCATTTTACCTAAAATGAGACAATTAAAAGAGGCATTATTTTTTGATTTGATAGACATTCGAAAGATAGGACCGGATGTTCGTCTCATTTTAAAACCTAGAAAATTAAATCTATCACATTAAAATAAAATTTGGAAAAATTATGAAAATTATAAAGAGTAACGTTTCTTCACCTGACGCTTGCATTGCCATAGTTGTTGCGCGATTTAATCATTTTATCAATGAAAATTTATTAAATGGTGCAATTGATACGCTGATACGTATTGGACAAGTTAAAGAAGACAATATAACAGTAATATGGGTTCCTGGTGCATATGAATTACCTTTAGTAGTGAAAATTTTATCTCAAAAAGAACAATATGATGCTATAGTAGCTTTAGGTACAGTTATACGAGGAGAGACGCCTCATTTTAATTTTATTTCTAGTGAATGTAGTAGAGGACTAGCAACTATCTCTCTTGATAGAAACTTGCCTATCGCATTTGGAATACTCACGACTGAAAATATTGAACAAGCTATTGATCGAGCAGGAGTCAAATCTGGAAATAAAGGTGCAGAAGCAGCATTGACGGTTTTAGAGATGATTAATCTCTTACAGAGAATAAAATTGTGAAGACCAAAATTCAATCAGAAACCATGTTACATTCATCAGTAATGACTAGACATCGTGCTCGCGAGTGTGCTATACAGGCGCTTTATGCCTGGCATTTATCTAAAAACAATATTGCGGAAATTGAAATAGATTTTTTATCTAATTTAGAGGTGATGGCACATGCGAATATTTCCTATTTTCGTGAAGTCTATTTAGGAACGGCTACTCATGCTGAAAAGTTAGATAAGTTAATGTTACCATATCTTTCTCGTAGAATAGAACAAATTGGTTATATAGAGCTTGCTGTATTACGATTAGCCCTCTATGAATTCTTGCAATGTAAAGATGTTCCATATAGAGTAACGATTAATGAAGCTATTGAATTAGCTAAAAAATTTGGTCCTAAAGAAAGTTATAAATTTATTAATGGGGTATTAGATAAAATAGCGGTTCATATTCGTCATTCTCCTCAATATTCTCAGGAATAAGTAAAATAGCCATAAAATTAATTCCCCCCTTTAATAAAAAAGGAATGATTCATTCCGAGATGTATGAATTCAAATGTTTTATCCAAAAAAAGATACAAATTTCTAATCCTTGGCATCTTTTAGCAACCGGTTTGGGAAGTGGACTCTATTCTAGAATGCCCGGAACCATAGGATCAATCGTAGCAATGCTAATTTGGCATGAGTTGATATTATTTGTCTTTCAGTCTCGTTCATCTTTATTGGTTTTTATTCTGTTGACTATCTTAGTCGGTATAGATGCTTGTGATAAAACTGCAAGAGATACTCAATCTCTTGATCCCGGGTTTATTGTATTAGATGAATTTATTGGTATGTGGATTACATTTTTTTTTTTCCAACAAATAATTGGAATGAGATTTTGATCAGCTTCTTCTTATTTCGTTTACTGGATATTTGTAAACCTTGGCCTATTTGCTGTTGTGATAAAATTAGAGGGGGAGTAGGAATTATTCTCGATGATATTGTTTCGGGTATGATAACTGCCACTATTTTACTTACAAATCTCCTCATTCAATAAAATGGTCCATCATTAAAATTAAAAAGGATATAAATTATTCTAATCTCATAAGTCGGTCGATATTTCGAATGAAATCAAGGAAATGAATAAGGAAATGAATTATGAATGGAGCTCAATGGGTAGTGCAAGCACTACAACAACAAGGTGTATATGTGGTTTTTGGCTATCCCGGTGGCGCTATTATGCCTTTATATGATGCGCTGTTTGATAGCGATCTTGAACATCTTTTATGCCGTCATGAACAAGGTGCAGCTATTGCCGCAATAGGGTATGCGCGATCCATAGGTAAAGTGGGAGTGTGTATTGCGACTTCTGGTCCAGGTGCTACGAATTTAATTACCGGATTAGCTGATGCGCTTATGGATTCTGTTCCATTAGTAGCGATTACAGGACAAGTTGAAACAACATTAATGGGTACCGATGCTTTTCAAGAAATTGATGTTTTAGGATTATCATTATCCTGTACTAAGCATAGTTTTTTAGTCCCATCTCTAGAGGCTCTTCCCGAAATTATATCGGAAGCTTTCCTTATTGCAAGTAGTGGACGCCCTGGACCCGTGCTAATTGATATTCCTAAAGATATTCAATTAGCAGAAGGGGTGTTACCTAACTGTGTCATTAAGAAGAAAAATCATATCATTAATCTTCATGGGAGCATAAAATCCGCCAAATATTTAATGAATAAAGCATCACGTCCAATATTATATATTGGAGGTGGAGTGGGTATGGCCCGTGCGGTATCAACATTAAGGCATTTTATTGATAAGACAAGTATACCTCATGTAGTCACATTAAAAGGATTAGGTACGTCAGCCGATTATCACAATAGTTCTTATCTAGGCATGTTAGGCATGCATGGGAATCCAGCAGCAAATATTGCCGTACAGTCTTGTGATTTACTCATTGCGGTGGGAGCGAGATTTGATGAAAGGGTGACGGGACAGTTAAATACTTTTGCTCCCAATGCGAAAATTATTCATTTAGATATTGATCCCGCTGAAATAAGTAAATTACGTCAGGCTCATGTTACTTTATTAGGAGATTTAAATACTTTATTATCCGCTTTGATCCACCCTCTATCTATTGATCCTTGGATCAAGGAAATACATCTTTTAAAGAAAAAATATGCTTGGAGTTATGAGCAATTAGGAGAAGCAATTTATGCTCCATATCTGTTGAAAACAATTAGTGATTACGCTCCAGAAGATACTATTGTTACTACCGATGTTGGTCAACATCAGATGTGGACTGCTCAGCATATGCGTTTTAGTCTTCCTGAAAATTTTATCACTTCAAGTGGATTAGGTACGATGGGATTTGGGATCCCCGCAGCTATTGGAGCTCAATTAGCACGACCCCACAGTATGGTAGTATGTATTTCTGGAGATGGTTCTTTTATGATGAATGTTCAAGAATTAGCCACGATTAAAAGAAAAAAATTGCCTATTAAAATTGTATTATTAGATAATAAACGGCTAGGTATGGTAAGACAATGGCAGCAGATATTTTTTAATAAACGTTATAGTGAAACTACTTTAAACGATAATCCTGACTTTCTCCTATTAGCTCGTGCATTTGATATTCCTGGTATGCATATTTCTCGAAAAGAAGAAATTCTTTCTGCTATTAATATGATGTTGACCCAACCAGGTCCCTTTCTTTTACATGTTTCAATAGATGAGTGTTCAAATGTTTGGCCGATAGTCCCTCCAGGTGCCGGAAATGATACCATGTTGGAGAAGTTCTCATGATCATATACTATTATTCTCTTTCTATAGAATCACGGTATTGTCCCGAAATGATTGAACGTATATTGCGTGTAGTTCGTCATAGAGGATTTGAATTATGTGCTTTAAATGTCATCCCTTTTTATAGCACTAAAATAGTTAATATTTATTTAACTGTTTCTAGTCGAAGATCGGTAGAGTTACTAGTGACACAGTTAAGTAAACTTATTGATGTTCAATCCATTGAAATACAAAAAATTTTATCCTCTAAAAATAGAGAGGATTGATTCCATTAGAACCTAATCTAATAGAAAATTGATACAACAACATACATGTTCATTTCATTGAAATGAATCTCTCTAAAAAAATGGGCTCCTATTAATCTTCTAGTATCTAATCTAGTATTTGTCCTTTTTATATAAATTTATATCAAAGGGAAGGAATAAAGACTAAGACTCACAGATTAAAATAGGAGTTATAAATAAAGGAGTTTTTTATGCCTCAGTATCGCTCCTCTATCACTATTTATGGTCGTAATATGACTGGAGCTCGTGCACTCTGGCGAGCGACGGGTATGGAGGATGAAGATTTTGGTAAACCTATTATAGCTGTTGTCAACTCTTTTACTCAATTTGTACCAGGCCACATACATTTACGTGATTTAGGTCAATTAGTAGTAGAATCTATACAAATTTATGGTGGAGTTGCAAAAGAATTTAACACTATTGCTATAGATGATGGTATTGCTATGGGACATAGTGGGATGCTGTATTCGTTACCTTCAAGAGAATTAATTGCGGATTCCGTAGAGTATATGATTAATGCTCATTGTGTTGACGCTATGGTTTGTATTTCTAACTGTGATAAAATCACTCCTGGTATGCTAATGGCAGCTTTACGTCTTAATATACCGACTATTTTTGTTTCAGGTGGCCCTATGGAATCTGGTAAAATTACATTAGGGGGTAAAGAGATTAAATTAGATCTTATAGACGCAATGGTATACGGAGCGAACATCGCAATTTCGGATGAAGATTGCAATAGAATTGAAAAGTTTGCTTGTCCAACTTGTGGTTCATGCTCTGGAATGTTTACAGCTAATTCAATGAATTGTTTAACTGAAGCTTTAGGTTTAGCACAACCTGGTAATGGGTCATTATTAGCAACACACGCTGAACGTAAGAAACTATTTGTAGATGCGGGTAAACACATAGTGACTTTATCTAAAAAATATTATGAAACTGATGATTATAGTGTGCTTCCACGTAGTATAGCTTGCAAATCCGCATTTGAAAATGCTATGGCATTAGATATTGCTATGGGTGGTTCGACTAATACCGTTCTTCATTTATTAGCTGCTGCACAAGAAGGAGAAGTAGATTTTTCTATCGATACTATAGATAGATTATCGAAGAAAATACCGAATTTATGTAAAGTTTCTCCGAGTTCTTCATATCATATGGAAGATGTCCATCGTGCTGGAGGGGTAATAGGAATTTTAGGAGAATTAAATCGTAGTGGTTTACTGAATAGGAATGTCCATAATATACTTGGTTTATCTTTGTCGGCAATGTTATCCCAATATGATATAATGGTCACTACTGATGTCAGAGTCAGAAAAATGTATTCTGCTGCTCCAGCAAATATCCGCACTACACAAGCATTTTCCCAAGAGAATCAATGGCCCTCCTTAGACACGGATCGTATGAATGGATGTATTCGATCTCATGAATATGCTTATAGCTTAGACGGAGGATTAGCTGTATTATATGGGAATCTTGCTGAAGATGGTTGTATTGTAAAAACGGCTGGAGTCAATAAAGATCACTTAAAATTTAGAGGGATAGCTAAAGTTTATGACAGTCAAGAAAACGCTTGTGATGCTATATTGAATGGAAAAATTGTTCCTGGTAATATCGTTGTTATTCGATACGAAGGTCCCAAAGGAGGACCGGGTATGCAAGAAATGTTATACCCTACTGCTTACCTTAAAGCTGTGCAATTAGATAAACATTGTGCATTAATTACAGATGGACGTTTTTCTGGAGGGACATCAGGGCTTTCTATAGGTCATATCTCCCCAGAAGCTGCTAGTGGTGGATTAATTGGATTAGTACAAGATGGAGATATTATAGAGATTGATATTCCTAATCGTAGGATTCTTTTAGATTTACCATCTTCGTTAATCATGGATCGTAGAAAATCGGAATTAGATCGTGGTACTGCCGCTTGGACTCCGTTACAGAGAAAAAGGAGTGTCTCTTTAGCTTTAAAAGCGTATGCTATGCTGGCAACTAGTGCGAATATGGGCGCCGTTCGTAATAAATCTCTTATCGAAATTTCTTAACACATCGTATGTAGATAAAAATAGGAGGAGTAAATTACTCATATGAATTATTTTAATAGATTAACATTTAGACAAAAAATCAAACAATTAGGACAATGCCGTTTCATTCCCATAAATGAATTTAGAGATGGTATATCTTCTCTCAAAGAGAAAAAAATTGTTATTATTGGATGTGGCGCGCAAGGTCTTAATCAAGGTCTTAATATGCGTGATTCTGGTTTGAATGTTGCTTATGTCTTACGAAGTGAATCCATTCGTAAGAAGGAGGCTTCTTGGAAAAGAGTTATTGAAAATGGGTTGACTGTTGGTTCTTATGAAGAACTGGTTCCGCAAGCAGATTTGGTTATCAACTTGACTCCTGATAAACAACATATTTCCGTAGTAAGCATATTACAATCTTTGATGAAAAAAGGTGCCACACTGGGTTACTCACACGGATTTCATATTGTGGAAGTAGGAGAGACCATACGCAGTGATATCACGGTGATTATGATGGCTCCTAAGTGTCCAGGTACCGAGTTGAGAGAGGAATATCAGAAAGGTTTTGGTGTTCCTACTTTAATTGCTGTGCACCCAGATAATGATCCCTATAATGAGGGGATGGCTATTGCTAAAGCTTGGGCATTTGCAACAGGGGGGCATCGGGCTGGAGTATTAGCGTCTTCTTTTGTAGCGGAAGTGAAATCAGATTTAATGGGTGAACAAACTATTTTATGTGGAATATTACAGTCCGCCTCAATTGTTTTCTATAAAAAAATGATTTTGGATGGGATTGATCCAGGTTATGCAGGTAAATTTCTCCAATATGGTTGGGAAACGCTGACCAAAGCCTTGAAAGAAGGTGGAATTACATTAATGATGGACCGATTATCCAACACCGCTAAATTACGTGCGTTCAATTTGTCACTGCAATTAAAGAACGTAATGCGTCCTCTTTTTGAGAAGAATATGGATAAGATTCTTGATGGAACGTTTTCTATAGAAATGATGAGGGATTGGGAGACAGGAGACACTCAACTTTTGAGTTGGCGTCGACAGGTTAGTCTGAGTGATTTTGAAAAGGCTCCTCTATATCAGGGTGAGATTAGTGAACAAGAATACTTTGATCACGGTATCCTTTTAATTGCCATAATCAAGGCGGGTGTGGAATTGGCTTTTGAAGTAATGGTATCTACCGGTCTACGTCCAGAATCGGCATATTATGAATCTCTACATGAATTACCTCTGATTGCTAATACTCTGGCGAGAAATAGACTGTATGAGATGAATAGAGTTATATCCGATACGGCTGAATATGGAAGTTATCTATTCAGTCATATATTGATTCCCATTTTAGAAGAATTCTGCCGGGAGAATGTAAACGAGGGAGATATAGGTAATAATACCAAATTTTATATAGAAAACAGCAGTATTGATAATACTCGTTTGAAAGATATGAATAAGAAGATTCGTTCTCATCCTATTGAGGTAATCGGGGAAAAACTCCGTGAGTCTATGCGCTACGAAACCCAATAAAAAAACCAATAAACAATCATTTATTTCCACCTCCACTAGGAGGAAGAGTGGTGGAGGTGGATGAATGAGGGAGAGGGAGGATTGTGAGAGATGATGTAGTGCTTTTTTTTATTCTCTTATAAAAGCTTGGAATCTTTTTTTTAAAGCTGATTTACATGTTTCTATATATTCGACTATTTCGACCTCTCCTAAAGTACGGGAGTAATCTTGGAGAATGAGACTAATTGATAAGCTTTTAAAGCCCTGTTTTATAGGTTCCCCAGAATATACATCAAAGATGTTTATATTAACTAGTTTGTCTTTTAATGTGTTCTTACATTCTTTTATAATCTCCCCCGCCTGAATTTCTTGAGAAACAATGAGTGAAATATCACGACGATTAGCAGGAAAACGAGAAATGTCTCGTATATCCATGGTATTTTTAGTAGAAATTTTATGTAATAAAATTTCAAAAACAAACGTATGAGACTTGAGATTAAGTTCTTGTTCTAAATTCGGATGAATCATACCAACCACCCCAATTTGTTCATCATCCAGAAAAATACTAGCGCTTTTTCCTGGATGTAAAAACGATGGGAATGTGACGTCAGATTTGAATTCTATGTGATTCAAATCTAAATTTATTAGCGTTAGTAAGGACTCTATATCTCCCTTTATATCATAAAAATCCACAATTTGACAGTCATTTATCCAATTTATATTAGAACGTGGTCCAGTAATCGCTCCTGCGAGTATAAGATCTTGACGTACTTGAAGTTCCACTGTTTTATCTGGGATGAAACATAATCCACTTTCAAATAAACGAATACGATTTTGTTGTCTATTTTGATTATAGACTATTGTATTGATGATACCAGTAAACAAAGAAAGTCGCATTACGGACATTTCTTTTGAAAGAGCATTTAATATAGATAAAGATTGGTGATTAGGATGAAATATATTTTGTATTCTATTAGATACAAAACTATAAGTAATAACTTCCTGGTAACCGCGATCAACCAGGAATATCTTGATTCTTTCTAAAGGAAACGTTTCTTTATGGTGGGGTATAATAGTACGAATATAGAGTGGAGTAATAGATGGAATATCATGATATCCATATATTCGTGCTAATTCTTCTATTATGTCTACATCCATAGAGATATCATATCTCCAAGATGGTGGGACTATTTTCCAACCATTTTTTATAGGAATATATTCAAACCCCAGTTTATCTAAAATACGACAAATATTTTTATTTGGTATAGTATAACCGAGTAATTTTTTTATTTTATATCGATTGAATAAAATTTCTCTACGATTGGGTAATCCTTTTTTATTGGTAATATTAATAATAGGACCTGCTTTACCCCCGCATATTGAAAGGAGAAGAGTAGTAGTACGTTCTATAGCTAGATTTTGTATCGTCGGATCCACACCTCGTTCATATCTCAAAGTGGATTCAGTTTGTAATTGTTTATGATGAGCTCGATTCCTAATAGCTAAAGGATCAAAAAAAATACTTAATAATACTATATCTCTAATATTATTCTTTTTTTCAACTATATCATTCGTCGTAATTCCTGCAAGAGAGAGAATTTTGCCTTGTTCATTTGCAAGGATTAAGGTCTCTGTAGTTAATCTGATAAATTCTTCATGAAGACGGCATTTGATCGTTTCTCCGGATCGGGCCATACGAATAGTTATTCCATTTCCAACTTCTTGCAAATCAAAGATAGAAATAGGTTGTCCTAGCTCTATCATAACATAGTTAGCAATATCGGCTATAATGTTTATTGATGATATACCACAGCGACGTAATCGTTCTTTTATCCAGAAAGGGGTGATCGTAGTAATATCGACATCTTTTATAATGCGACTAAGATAGTGTGGACATACTTCTGGTACAGTAATGTTTACCTGTAAAATATCTTTAATAACTGGTATAACTGAAGGAATTTTGGGTCTATTAATCGGTAATTGGAAATATGCCGCTATATCTCTAGTAATACCTTGTATACTTAAGCAATCTGGTCTATTAAATGTAATATTAATATTAAGAATATTATCATCAAGTTGTAGATAATTTCGTACATCTGATCCTATGATAGCATCATTAGGTAACCTTATAAACCCTCTACATGGAGTAGGAATACCTATTTCTTCAAATGAACATAATATCCCTTCATTTTTAATAGGAAGGTTTTCTATGGAAAGTGTTAATGGTAGGGTAGTATCGAAGAAAGTGGTAGAAACTACTACTTTTTGACCAATATGACCATGAAATTTTTTACAGAAAATGTCAATGGGTTTGCTTCTACTAATATCTATTCTAGTAAAAAAAAAATCCTGTTCATCAAAAGAGACTTTTTTACATTCTATAATTTTACCTACTATTAATTCTCCGTCTCCGTATAATTGATTAGGTAGGTATTCAATATCCTCAACTTCTAACCCTATCATGGTCATTTTTTCTGTTAATAGGTTAATATCAATAGGAGGGTTAATCCATTCTCTTAACCAAAATTCACTTAATTTCACCTATTCTTACCATCTATTTAAACTGTTTTAGAAATCGTAAATCATTTTGAAAGAATAGTCGCACATCGTTAATACCATAACGTATCATAGCCAATCGTTCTATTCCTAAACCAAAAGCAAAACCGGTATATTGTTCTGGATCTATATTAGTATTATAAAATATATTAGGATGTATCATACCACAACCCAATACTTCTAACCAATGTTTACTTTTCCATTTGATATCTATTTCTGCTGAAGGTTCCGTAAAAGGAAAATAAGACGGACGAAAACGCATTTCTAAATTATTAAAACCATCAAAATAATTTTTTAAAAAATTATTGATGATTTCTTTTAAATGGGAAAAATTAATATTTTTATCTATCATCATCCCTTCCATTTGGTGAAACATAGGAGTATGAGTCGAATCATAATCGCTACGATATACGCGACCGGAAGAAATAATACGAATCGGGGGTTTTTTATTGATCAAAGTTCTAATTTGTACATTAGAAGTTTGAGTACGAAGTAAACGTATTGGATCAAACCAAAATGTATCATATTCCGTTCGAACAGGATGATGAAAAGGGATATTTAACGCACTAAAATTATAATATTCATTTTCAATTTCTGGACCAGATACATTAATAAATCCTAAACGTATAAAAAATTTTTCTATCTTCGCAATAGTAAGAGTTATTGGATGAAGGCTACCTTTTTCTATATTTCTTCCTGGAAGTGAAACATCTATTTTTTCTGATATTAAATTAGAATGACATATCGATTTTAATATCTGTTTTCTTTTTATAATACTTATTTGGATGTGCTCTTTAGCTTTATTAACTAATAATCCTATTTGCGGTCGATCTTGGGGAGGAATATCTCTCATGATTTTTATCATTTGATGAATGTATCCATGTTTCCCTAAGAACTTAATACGTAATGATTCAACAGCATGGATAGTTTCACATTTTTTTAGTGCTATCTTCGCGTCTAAAATTAATTTTTCTATATATTCTTTTTTAATTTTAGTCATAGAGTAACATTATTGATGAAATCAGAATTAGATTGTTAAACATAGATTGAAATTTGGATATACTATTTTTTTAATAGCGCAGGAGTATCAATATGAAATAACATCGCTTCTTTTGCTTTTGTTACTAAAAAAGTAAAAGTTTTTTTATCAAAAATTGCTATCTCGGAGAGAATATAACGATTAATATTAATCGATGCTTTTTTTAAGCCTGCTATAAAAATATTATAGGAAATACCATGTTGACGAACAGCTGCATTGATTCGAGTAATCCAAAGTCGACGAAATTGACGCTTTTTCTGACGACGATCACGATAAGCATATTGTCCCGCTTTTATCACTGCTTGGAAAGCTACTCGGTAAGATCGAGAACGTGCACCGTAATAACCTTTAGCTTTTTTCATGATTTTTTTATGTCGAGCATGAGCAACTACGCCTCTTTTTATACGCGTCATACCTTTTTCTCCTTAATTAATACTATATGGTAAATAGCATAAAACAGTAGATAGATCGGCTTTAGAAATTAAAGACTTATGACGGAGATGTCTTCTACGTTTCGATGCTTTCTTAGTAAGAATATGGCGAAGATTAGAACGTTTATGTTTAAAATGTCCTGAAGCAGTTTTTTTTAAACGTTTTGCTGCACTACGTAATGTTTTAATTTTTTTCATCAAAATCCTCCTTATACTATCTCTTTTCACACTTTTCATATTGAAAATATGAATTTTCATCGTAAATATACTGCTGCTATATTTTTGTTGAATTGCTTCTATTTACTTTTTTTTGGTGAAAGTAACATAGTCATTTGACGACCTTCTATCTTATTTGACATAGACTCTACAATAGAAACGGCACTTAAATCATCACGTATGCGATTGAGCATTTCTATTCCAATCTGTTGATGTGCCACTTCACGTCCGCGAAATCGAATAGTAATTCGAGCTTTATCGCCTTCTTCCAAAAAACGTATTAAACTACGTAATTTAACTTGATAATCTCCTTTATCAGTACTAGGACGAAATTTGATTTCTTTTATTTGAATTGTCTTTTGTTTCTTTCTTTGCTCTTTTATTGATTTACTTTTTTCATAAAGGAATTTTCCATAATCCATAATTCGACAAACAGGAGGATCTGCATTAGGACTAATTTCAACCAAATCAAATCCTATATCCTCAGCTTGTTTAATGGCATCGCTTAATTTAAAAATACCAATTTGTTCACCATCAAGTCCTGTTAAACGTACCTTTTTAGCATAAATCTCTTGATTAATACGATTAGATTTTGCTAATTGGGTTCTTCTCCCACCTTTAATACTTTATTCCTCCCATTGATAAAGACTACGATTATTCACTTCGTATTTGATTTTATCAATAAAATTAATATAATTAACACGAAGCATATTTTTACCCCGATATGTACGTACTGTTACACTATTGGTTTCTACTTCCTCATTACCACATATGAGCATATAAGGTATACGACGTATCGTACTTTCCCTAATCTTAAAACCAATTTTTTCATTTCTCAAATCTACTTTAACACGTAAACCCGCATTGGACATTTTATTGGCTAATCGTAATATATATTCTGACTGTTGACTAGTAATATTCATAAGAATAACTTGCGTAGGTGCTAACCATGTTGGATAAAATCCTGCATATTCTTCCGTTAAAATTCCAATAAAACGTTCTATAGAACCTAGAATAGCTCTGTGAATCATAACAGGTATAGCTTTAGTATTATTGATTTCAATGTAAAAAGCATTCAATCTCCTTGGTAGAGAGAAATCTAACTGAATAGTACCACATTGCCAAGGACGATTGATACAATCAAATAAAGTAAATTCAATTTTGGGGCCATAGAATGCACCTTCTCCCATTTTAATATAAAATGGAATATTTTCTTCTTCTAATGCGCAAGTAAGATCATGTTCCCCTTGATCCCACATCATATCATCACCGATACGTTTTTTAGGACGTGTAGATAAATTCACAGATATTTTTTTAAATCCAAATATCTTATATACATCATACACCATTTTTATACAACTTTTGACTTCATCTATTACTTGATTTCTTGTACAAAAAATATGTGCATCATCCTGATGAAATCCACGAATTCGCATTAATCCATGTAATGCTCCAGAATGTTCTTTTCTATGACAACTACCAAATTCAGCTATACGTAAAGGTAAATCACGATAAGATTTTATACCTTGTTTAAAAATTAAAACGTGAGCAGGACAATTCATAGGTTTAATACAGTATTCACGATTATCTGAAGAGGTGGTGAAAATATGTTCCGAATAATTATCCCAATGACCAGTTTGATTCCATAAAATTTTATCCATCATAAATGGACTTTTTACTTCTTGATAGTTATAAGATTTTAATTTTTCACGTAAAAAAGACTCTAGTTCACGAAAAATAATATAGCCATCATTATGCCAAAATATCATACCAGGTGATTCAGGTTGAATATGATAAAGATTGAGTATTTTTCCTATAATACGATGATCTCTTTGAATAGTATATTCCTCGCTCGATAGTATTTTCATTATTTACTATTGAATATTAATAAATTTCTTTGATAAAAGATGTACATAATTTGATCTAATCTATTTTTTCCCAATATATTTTACGATAGAATTGAATTAATATTATTTAATTTTCGTTTCTTTATAGAGAACATGTTTACGAATAATTGGATCAAATTTTTTTAATTGTATCTTGATAGATCTTTTATTTTTTGTTGTCGTATAAAAATGTCCTGTATTTGCAGAAGAAACTAATTTTATTTTTTCACTTAAACTTTTTCTCATAATAATCCTCTAAATGAAAGATTTAAATTTTTAATAAATTACTTTATATTATTATATTACTGATAATTACTTATATTACTAGTATTTTTTATAATATAAATTTTAATATCTGTAATCGAAGAAGTAACTTATAATATATTTTTATTATATAAAATTTTATGGAAAATAATGCGTACTAGTCAATATTTATTATTTACTTTAAAAGAAATTCCAAATGATGCGGAAGTTATCAGTCATCAATTAATGATACGTGCTGGTATGATACGTAAATTAGCATCTGGTCTTTATACTTGGCTACCTACTGGTCTTCGAGTGATTAAAAAAGTAGAAAATATTATACGTAAAAAAATGAATAAAATAGGAGCTATAGAGATATTAATGCCAATAATGCAACCTGCAAATTTATGGAGTAAAAGTGGTCGTTTATCTCAATATGGTTCAGAATTATTTCGATTTTCTGATAGGAGTACGCGTGCTTTTTTACTAGGTCCAACCCATGAAGAAGTTATAACGGATCTTATTCGTAGTGAAATAAATTCTTATAAAAAATTACCTCTTATTTTCTTTCAAATTCATACAAAATTTAGAGATGAAGCTCGTCCTCGTTTTGGTATAATACGTTCACGTGAATTTCTTATGAAAGATGCATATTCTTTTCATATGGATCAGCAATCTTTACAATCGACATATGATGTAATAAGTAACGCTTATAAGGATATTTTTACTACTATGAATTTAAAATTTTGTAGAGTAAAAGCTGACACTGGATCAATTGGTGGACATATTTCTCATGAGTTTCATGCATTCTCTGATAGAGGAGAAGATAGTATTGTACTATCAAGCGAATCTACATACGCAGCTAATATTGAATTAGCCGAAACAAATTTCCCCCTTATATCAAGACCTGAAGCTAAAGAAGTAATGCAATTAGTAAATGTTCCAGATATTTATACAATGAAGGATTTAATAAACAAATTCAATATACCAATAGAAAAAACAGTACAAACATTTATTGTACGGGCAAAAAAAGATCTTACATATCGCTTTGTTGCTTTAGTGATTCGTGGCGATCATCAACTTAATAAAATTAAAGCTGAAAAGCTTAATCAAATTTCAGTTCCTCTGACTTTTGCTACAGAAGAGGAAATTTATAAATTAATAGGAAATGAATATGGAGTACTTGGTCCACTTAATTTAAAGTGTCCGATGATTATCGATCGTAGTGTAGCTGTCATGAGCGATTTTATCGCTGGATCTAATATGAACTGTCAGTTCTTTTTTGGGATTAATTGGGGTAGAGATATAAATTTACCACAAATAGCAGATATTAGAAATATAATAGAGGGGGAAATGAGTCCAGATAGAATAGGAACGCTTCAAATAAAACGTGGAATAGAAATAGGTCATATCTTTCAAATTGGAAAAAAATACTCTGAGTTAATTCATGCAAAAGCCCAAGATAAAAACGGTCATAATAAAACGATTTTAATGGGTTGTTATGGTATAGGTATTACACGATTACTTGCTGCTGTTATTGAACAAAATAACGATGAAAGTGGAATTCTGTGGCCAGAAATGTTAGCCCCTTTCAGAGTAGCAATATTACCTGTTGGTATGCATCATCATACTCTAATTCAAGAAACGGTAAATCATATCTATAATCAACTAGTATTTCATGATATTGAGGTATTGTTAGATGATAGGGAGGAACATATAGGAGTAATGTTTACAGATATGGAATTAATAGGGATTCCACATATTCTTATTATCAGCTATATTAATTTAAAAAAAGGAGAAATTGAATATAATCATAGAAGAAAAAAAATACGTCAAAATATAAAAATTGCAGATCTTGTCCATTTTTTATTATCTAATTTGGAATAGGCAATAGATCTATCTATTTATTAGAATAATTTTTACTAGGACGTAGACCTCTTGGTATTAATACGGCAGAAAAAAAGGCAAATAAGGCTATCAATACGGCAAAAAAATACATCCAGTACATTGATAATTTTACTTGAGATGTGATTACCTCTAAATAATCATTACTAAAAAAATTATGATCGGTAGCAATCAATATTTGTAAAGGATCACGTACTAATGGTAATCTCCACTTTAAGTTAAGGTTTAAAACAGCACTTAATATGGCGGTTCCAAAAGCGGAACCTAACATACGAGTGAAGAGTGTTGAAGCGGTCGCAATACCTCGAATCGAATAAGTGGATTCATTTTGTACAGAAACAAGAAATGTAGTATTACACATACCTGTTCCTATCCCAATAACAAAAGCGGATAATTGAGCATAAGTTATGCTACAATATATATTGATATGAAGTAACATAACACTTCCAAAAAATAACAAACTTGCACCAAGTAACGCTACAAATCGATAAGAAGTTTGAAGCATTAAACGACCGCTAAGAGTGCTAGCCAATGTCCAACCTATAGACATTACTGCTAATGTCCATCCGGCTTGAAATGGACTACCACTAATAATTGCTTGTATATAGGTAGGCAAAAAAGCAGCAATACCCATCATTGATGCTCCAATAATTAAACTACCAATATTACTCGCAATAATTACTTTATTTTTCCATAATGCTAATGGAAATAGTGGATATGTACTTATTCGTTGTTCTCTGATTAGTAATATACTACTTATTAATGTTAGTATTAATAAGCATATGTTCCAATTTCCTAGATTAGTTCCTGGTAGAAGAAGAAGTAATAAACTACTTATAGCTAAGGTTAAATAACTTATTCCAGCTATATCTAAATCGGAATAGGTATAGTTATGATTTTTATTAGGCATAGAGGGTAAAAATCTCATGAGTAATATTATAGATATTAAACCTAATGGAATATTAATCCAAAAAATTCCTGACCAATGATAATATTTGACTATCATTCCCCCTATCAATGGTCCCATAATCGCAGATATTGCCCAAACACTAGAAAGATAACCTTGTATATTAGCTCTTTCTTCTTGTTTATATATATCAGCAAGAATGGTAGACGCTAACGGAACAATCGATCCTGCCCCAAATGCTTGAATAGCACGAAAAATAATCAGCCATAATATACTCTTAGCAAATCCACACATCATAGAACCAATTAAGAACAATGTGGTTCCAATAAAAAATATTAGCTTACGTCCTAATAAATCTGCTAATCGACCGTAAATAGGAATAGTAATTGATTGAATCAGTAAATAGATAGAAAAAATCCAACCAAAGTAGTGAAATCCTCCCAAATCAGCAATAATATTGGGCATAGCAGTTGCTACAATAGTGACTTCAACTGCAGCCATAAAGGTTGCTAACATACATGCCCAAAATATCCATATCCGATGATGAGGATGTAAACAGAAATATAAGGAAGACATAGAGTATCTAATAGCTAAGAAGATCAATGAATAGGAATGAAGAATGTTGACTTTTCATTCTCTTTCACCAACAATCTAAAGATTGGACTTCTTTAATAAAGCACGTGCTTTATTTATTATATTCTTAATCGTGAAACCAAATACTTCAAATAATTGTTCTGATGGGGCGGATTCTCCAAATCTGTTCATTCCGATAATGAATCCATCTAGACCAACATATTTATACCAATAATCGGTAATCCCTGCTTCAATAGCAATACGTAATTTTACTGATTTAGGCAACACGGATTCACGATATGCTAAGTCCTGTGAATCAAATATATCCGTTGAAGGCATAGAGATTACGCGTATATTATAGCCCTCTTGCTCTAGAATGGTATAGATAGAAACGGCTAAGTTTACTTCGGATCCCGTCGCGATTAAAATTAAATCTGGAATCTGTGTTGGTACTGAATCCTTCAAAATATATCCACCTTTTTCAATATTTTGTAATTGTTCTTTTGTACGTGTTTGCTGTACTAGTTTTTGACGAGAAAGAATTAATGTTGTTGGACCATTCCGTTCAATCGCTGCTTTCCAAGCAACGGCTGTTTCTACTTGATCACAAGGACGCCAATTACTTAAATTAGGGGTCATACGTAAACTAGCTAATTGTTCTATAGGCTGATGAGTGGGACCATCTTCACCTAAACCAATAGAATCATGAGTATAAATCATAATATGTTTGGTTTTCATCATCGCTGCCATTCGTACGGCATTACGTGCATATTCTACAAATATAAGAAAAGTTGCAGTATAGGGTAAAAATCCTCCATAATTAGCTATACCATTACCAATCGCCGTCATACCGAATTCACGAACCCCATAATGTATATAGTTACCCCCCTTATTTTTATGTATAGGATTAGACTGTGACCAAAAAGTTAAATTACTAGGTGTGAGGTCTGCAGAACCACCAATAAGTTCTGGTAGCATAGGTCCAAATGCTTCTAGTGTATTAGAAGAAGCTTGTCGAGTTGCGATATCAACGGGATTAGATTGAAATTTTTCAATAATTGTATTGCTATTTTTGTGCCAATATGTAGGTAGTTTACCGTATATACGACGTTTAAATTCTTGAGATAATTCAGGATATACCGCTTCATATTCTGAGAATATTTTTTTCCAATTTTCTTCTTTTTGCTGTCCTATTGCTTTTGCGTTCCAAGCCTGATATATCTCTTGAGGAATGATAAAAGGTGGTTCTTTCCATCCTAAGTATTGTCTAGTACAGGAAATTTCTTCTTCTCCTAAAGGAGAACCATGTGTATTATGATGTCCAGCTTTATTGGGAGATCCAAATGCTATCACTGTTTTACATATGATTAGTGAGGGTTTACATGTAACAGCTTTAGCATTTTCTATCCCTAATTTGATAGAATTACTATCGTGACCATCAACATTACGTATAACATGCCATCCGTAAGATTCAAAACGTGATGCAGTATCATCACTGAACCAATTTTTCACATTTCCATCAATAGATATACCATTATCATCATAAAAAGCAATTAATTTTCCTAATTTCAGATGTCCAGCTAAGGAACAGGTTTCATGAGAAATTCCTTCCATTAAACATCCATCTCCTAAAAATACATAGGTATAGTGATTAATAATATCATAGTTTGGTCTATTAAATTGGGTTGATAAAGTACGTTCACTAATAGCAAAACCTACTGCATTTGCTAAACCTTGACCAAGAGGTCCTGTTGTCGTTTCTATCCCCATTGTATGACCATATTCAGGATGACCAGGAGTTTTAGAATATAGCTTTCTAAAATTTTTAATATCTTCTATAGAAAGATCATAGCCAGTTAAATGTAATAAACTATAAATTAACATGGATCCATGTCCATTCGATAGAATAAATCTATCACGATTTATCCATTTGGGATTATTGGGATTATGATTCATATAATCTCGCCATAAAACTTCAGCAATATCTGCCATACCCATAGGCGCTCCGGGATGTCCAGAATTGGCTCTTTGAATTGCATCTATACTTAATATACGGATGGCATTAGCAAGTGTTCTTCTTGAATGAATCTTTTGTTGGTGTTGTAATATCATTAAATTATCCTATTTTATAATTCTTGTGCTAAAATAGCTTCTAGTTGTTCTTGATCTTTTGTAAACTGTCTAATTCCTTCTGATAATTTCTCAACAGCCATTGTATCTTTATTATGCTCCCATCTAAATTCGGATTCGGTTAAAGAAGTTGGTTGAGGTAAATATGTAGAAGGATGAAATAATTTTTGTTCAATAGGTTGATTACTATTAGATAGTTCGGATAATAAAATAGGTGCAATAGTTAAACAGTCACAACCTGCAAGTGCAAGAATTTGTTCTTTATTCCGGAAACTTGCTCCCATTATTATCGTCTGATAGCGATGTTGTTTATAATAATTGAAAATATTTTTTACTGATTTTACACCAGGATCCTTCTCTATATCATAGAGATGATTCAAAGGAAGTGTTTTTTTATACCAATCGTAAATACGTCCAACAAAAGGTGAAATTAAATAAATATTAGCTTCCGCACAAACACGAGCCTGAGCAAAAGAAAATAATAAAGTCAGATTAGATTGTATCCCTTCTTTTTTTAACTCTTCTGCTGCTTTAATTCCTTCCCAAGTTGCTGCTAATTTAATAAGAATACGTGATGTGTCAATATCATGCTTTTGATATAAAGCGACTAAATTTTTGGCTTTTTCAATACATTGTTCTTTATTAAAAGACAAACGAGCATCAATTTCAGTCGAAACTCTGCCAGGTATATATTTTAAAATCTCTATTCCAATATTTATGGCTAATTTATCACTAGCATGAGATAATTTGGTAATTTTATCACCACTTATTTTTCTAGCATATATTAATGCATCCTTAAATAAAGATCGATAGACGCTTAATTTTGCTGCTTTTAATATAAGAGAAGGATTGGTAGTAGCATCTTGTGGATGATACTGAATAATGGCATTAATATCTCCAGTATCAGCTACAACTTTAGTAAATTTTTTTAGACTTTCTAATTGATTCATTTTTATACTCCATAAAAATGCAGTATAAAGCAAACTGCAAAAATAAGTATATCTTTATTTAGGATATGCAGCTTTTATTTATACATATACATGAAATTTTACATGATTCTTTTTTTTAATTAATACGCCAATTTTTATAACAGTTAATTAAACCATTAGTAGAACTATCATGAGAATATATACGGTGATTATCGTTTAATTCCTCAATAATTTTTTCAGATAATATTTTTCCTAATTCTACTCCCCACTGATCAAATGTATGAATATTTAGAATTACGCCTTGAGTAAAAATTTTATGTTCGTATAACGCAATAAGTGCACCTAATGTATAAGGAGTAATTTTTTTTATTAAGATAGTGTTGCTTGGACGATTTCCTGCGAATCTTTTAAAATATGATACATATTTTCTTCTATCTCTTTCATCTTCATCTATATCAGAACGAATCCCATTTCCTATATCTTGTTCCATCTTTTGCCCAAATGCTAATGCTTCAGTTTGAGCAAAACAATTCGCAAGCAATTTATTATGATGCTCTAAAAGTGGATTATGGCTAATTGCTGTGGCGATAAAATCACAAGGAACTATTTTGGTTCCTTGATGCAGAAGTTGATAAAATGCATGTTGTGCACTTGTTCCTGTTCCTCCCCAAATAATTGGTCCAGTTTGATATTCCACGGTATTCCCATGACGATCTATATTTTTTCCGTTAGATTCCATATTACTTTGTTGAAGATATGTAGGTAAAAGATACATATATTGATCATAAGGTAAAATAGATTCTGTTTCAGTTTCAAAAAAATTATTATACCAAATTCCTATTAAAGCTAATATTATAGGAATATTTTGATCTATTGGATTGTTTTTAAAAATATGGTCCATAGAGTGAGCTCCTTCCAAAAGTTTTTCAAAATTATCAAAACCTAAGGATAAAGCAATTGATAATCCAACACTAGACCAAAGTGAAAAACGCCCACCTACCCAATCCCAACATTCAAATATATTATTTGAACTAATACCAAAATTTAAAATCGCTTCTATGTTAGAAGAAATAGCAATAAAATGCTTAGCAATATATTTTTCATATTTTGTTATTTTTAAAAACCAATCTTTAACACTATACGCATTTTGCATCGTTTCTTGAGTAGTGAAAGTTTTGGATGCAATTAAAAAGAGAGTAGTTTCTGGCTGAATTTTTTTAAGAGTTTCAGTAAGATGTGTCGCATCAATATTAGAGATAAAATGAATATTGAGATGATTTTTATAAGGTCGAAGCGCCTCCGTAACCATATAAGGACCAAGATGAGAACCGCCGATTCCAATATTGACAATATCCGTAATATTATCTTTATTATATCCTTTCCATTCACCATTAATTACTTTTTCGCAAAAATTTTTCATTTTTTCCAAGTTGGTATTGACTATTGGCATAACATTTTTACCATCAACTAAAATGGATTGATTTGTTCTATTACGTAACGCAACATGTAATACGGCACGATTTTCAGTACGATTAATTTTTTCTCCACGGAACATAGAAGAAATAGCATGTTGTAAATTACACTCTTTAGCTAAATTGAATAAATATCTCAAAGTATCATATGTAATTCTATTTTTAGAAAAATCTATTAGTATTTTATTTTCAAATGTGAGTGAAAAATTATTAAATCGATGTGGATCTTGTTCAAATAGATCTTTCATATGTAAATTTTTTATACTATGAAAATGTTTTTGTAATTCTTTCCAAGATTGTGTTTGAGTAGGGTTAATATTTTTCATCGTTTTGCTAAGATCAATAATAAAAAATGTTTAAATATCGAATAGAAAGATATTAATCAATTTTTTATATTAAGTATTTTAATATTCGTCTTAGAGGTTCGGCCGCACCCCATAATAGTTGATCTCCTACGCTAAATGCCGAAAGATATTTTTTTCCTATATGAAGTTTACGTAAACGACCTATTGGAATACTTAACGTACCTGTTACTGTGACAGGAGTCAACTCTTTCGTTACTATTTCACGATCATTAGGAATAATCTTCACCCAATTGTTATGATTAGATATTATATCTTCTATTTCTTTTAGAGAAATATCTTTTTTTAATTTAATAGTAAAAGCTTGACTATGACATCGAAGTGATCCTACCCTTACACATATACCATCTATTGGAATGGTATGAGAGCTATTCAGAATTTTATTAGTTTCCATTTGACCTTTTGCTTCTTCTCTACTTTGACCATTTGCTAATTGTTCATCAATCCATGGAATAATATTTCCAATTAATGGTACCTCAAACTCATCTGTTGATAATTTACCACTACGTATTAAATTCGTAATATGATGTTCTATATCTAAGATAGTTGCAGTATCATTTTTTAAGATAGATTTTGATAAATTATATAAAGAGAGCATTTGTGTTATTAATGCTTTCATATAACGAGCACCTCCTCCAGATGCCGCTTGGTATGTAGATACAATTACCCATTCTATACAATCATACTGAAATAATCCTCCTAATGCCATTAACATAAGGCTAACAGTACAATTTCCTCCTATAAAATTTTTAATACCTTTATTTATCCCATCTTCTATCAATCTATGATTAATTGGATCTAAAACGATAATAGCATCATCTTGCATACGTAAATATGAAGAAGCATCTATCCAATAACCTTGCCAATTTATTTCTCTTAATTTTGGATAAATTTCTTTTGTATAATTTGTACCTTGACAAGTTATAATAATATCCATCTCTCTTAAAAGATCTAAATTTTTTGCATCTTTTATATTATATTGATTAGAATCTAGTGTGATGTTTTGATCATATTGAGAAGTAGAAAGAAAAATTAATTGAATATAGTCTAAATCATGTTCTTCTAACATGCGTTGCATAAGTACGGAACCTACCATACCACGCCATCCAACAAAACCAACTTTTTTCATGTTACAATTCCTATAAGATATGATAATAAAAATTCTAGTATTCAATACAGATTGAAAATTAAATTATTATATAATGTAATCAAATAATTGTAAAAATAAGGATTATAAATAATGCTGATTAAAAATTAAAAGTTTGATCGAACTCAATAAGTTAAATTATTTAACATATTGATTGTAATTATAACAATGAAAAGAGAACAGAAGGGAATTATAATGAAAGAGATGATATCCGCCACTGTATTATTATTTTTAATAATGGATCCACTTGGAAATTTACCAATTTTTATGTCTGTATTAAAAGATTTAGATCCAAAAAGAAGACGATCTATTGTAATTAGAGAAATGTTAATAGCATTATTATTAATGCTTATTTTTCTTTTTGTAGGTGAACATATTTTATCCTTCCTTAATTTACGTACAGAAACTGTTTCAATATCTGGAGGCATTATCCTATTTTTAATCGCTGTTAAAATGATCTTTCCTCCTCAAGAAGGAAATAGTGTAGGTTTATCTTCAGGAGAAGAACCATTTTTAGTTCCATTAGCAATTCCATTAGTAGCTGGTCCCTCTGTATTAGCCGCATTAATGTTACTATCTCATCAATATCCTGATCGTATAAATCATCTAACTATTGCATTATTAATTGCTTGGGGTTTATCCGTGTTAATTTTGATGTTATCAAATTTATTTTTATATTTTTTAGGAGATAAAGGAGTGAGTGCATTAGAAAGATTGATGGGTTTAATTTTAGTAATGATTTCTATTCAAATGTCACTTGATGGAGTACAAGGATATTTACAAAACTAAATAATATTATTCAAAGAAAAAATTCAGAGTGAATCCCGCCTTTTTTTATTTAGAAAAATTTAATCATTAACTTTCATTTAATTATTGGCGGGATTATTTATTGTATTTTTTAAAAAATTTATAACAAATGGATTATTATAACGTTCATGATTTAAAGTAGATTTTTCTCCATGTCCAGGTAGAAATGTAATATTATCTTCTAGAGATAAGAGATAAGAAATTGATTGTAGTAGTGATTGTTTATCACCACCAGGTAAATCAGTACGTCCAATACTTTCTTTAAAAAGTACATCCCCCATAATTATTAATTTATAATTTTTATTCCAAAATACGATATGTCCAGGTGAATGTCCTGGACAATGTAATATAGTAAAATTTTCACATCCTATTTTTATTTGATCTTCGTGATATAACCATCTATTAGGAATAAAAGTAGGAAGAGGATGCCAACCAAAAAAATTACATTGTGTAGATATTTGATCAAATAATATTCTATCATCTATATGTGGTCCAATAATAGGTATAGAATAATAATTAGATAATTCTAATGCACCACCAATATGATCAATATGACCGTGAGTAAGAAGAATTTTTGTTATTCTTATTTTGATCTTTTCTATTTCTTTTTTAATGCGATTAATTTCTCCACCCGGATCAAATAATGCACCTTCTTGAGTTTTTTCACACCAAATTAATGAACAATTTTGGTAAAAATTAGTAACTGGAATGATACGATATTTCATCATAAGTATAATAGAGAATATTAATTAAATAATTAGTAGTAATTTATTATATATTTGATATTATTAAAAATAAATCCATTTCATATTATAAAAAAATAATATTGATTATTTTTTTTATTCAATGTAATTTTATTTTTCTCGTAGACATTAAATTTTAGAATTATATTTAGGATTTTTCTATGATTTTCAGTAAATTTGGAATAGGACAACAAGTTCGACATAAATTACTTGGATACTTAGGTGTAATTATTGATATAGATCCTGAGTATTCTTTAGGAAAACCCGCCTTAGATGAAATTGCATCGGATGATACTTTGAGAACTGCTCCTTGGTATCATGTTGTTATGGAAGATGAGGAGGGGAAACCAATACATACTTATTTAGCTGAAGCTCAATTAAGTTATGAAAGTACTTTAGAACATCCAGAACAACCTAAATTAGATGAATTAGCTCAATCTATTCGCATACAATTAAAAATACCTAGATTAAAAAATTAATTTAGATATAGAAAAAAATAGTATGCTTATTTATTAAAGTAATAAAGCAATGATTATTTTTCTTTTATGTATGAAAGAGAAATATAATGTATTTATCTTTTCCTCAAATTGATCCAGTTATTTTTTCTATTGGTCCATTTTCTTTTCATTGGTATGGACTCATGTATATTTTAGGATTTATATTTACTATACAAACTACTAAAAAAAGATTAAATAAATGTCATTTTTTAAATGAAAAAAATTTGGAAGAATTACTTTATTATAGTTTTTTTGGTGTGGTTTTTGGTGGAAGAATAGGTTATTTTTTATTTTATAATTTATATTTTTTTATTAAAAATCCTATCTGTATTTTTAAATTTTGGGAAGGAGGAATGTCTTTTCATGGAGGTTTAATTGGTGCATCTTTAGTATTATTACTATATACTAAATATAATAATTTTAACTTTTTTAAAATTACTGATATAATAGTACCATCAATACCATTTGGTCTTGGAATAGGAAGAATAGCAAATTTTATTAATGGTGAATTATATGGTAAAGTAGCTATAAATATACCTTGGGCAATATTATTTCCTTCTACAAGAGAATTGGATATAACATATATATTTCATAATCCAGAATGGTATTTAATATTTAATAAATATGGTGTTTTACCAAGACATCCTTCTCAAATATATGAAATGATATTAGAAGGTTTAATATTATTTATCATATTAAATTATTTTTATAATAAATCTCTTCCAGTTGGAAGTATATCGGGAATATTCTTAATATTATACGGGATATTTCGTATAATAGGGGAATATTTTCGTCAACCCGAAATTTATTTTTATATATCTAATAATATTATTAGTATGGGACAAATTCTATCCTTACCAATGATTGGGATAGGAATAGTAATAATATTCTTTTCTTATAGAAGAAGAAGATCTACCTACATTCAATAAAATATAATAAATTTTATTAAATATTATGAAACAATATTTAAATTTAATGAATACCATTCTCATGAAAGGTATTTATAAATTAGATAGAACAGGAACGGGAACTCTATCGATTTTCGGTTATCAAATGCGATTTAATCTACAAGAAGGATTTCCCCTGATTACTACGAAACGTTGTAATTTACGATCGATAATATATGAACTATTATGGTTTCTTAATGGAGATACCAATATTTCTTTCTTAAAAAAGAATAATGTTTCTATCTGGAATGCTTGGGCAGATAGTCAAGGAGATTTAGGACCCATATATGGAAAGCAATGGCGTGCATGGAGCTCTAACAACGAGAAACCTATTGATCAAATAAGTAAAGTAATTGAACAAATTAAAAGTGATCCTCATTCTCGTCGTATTATTGTATCTGCTTGGAATGTGAGTGATATTGATGAAATGGCTTTAGCACCTTGTCATGTTTTGTTTCAATTTTATATTGCTGAGAATACTCTTTCTTGTCAATTGTATCAAAGATCTTGTGATGTTTTTATTGGTTTACCATTTAATATAGCTAGTTATGCACTATTAATTCAGATGATTACACAACAGTGTGATTTACAACTAGGAGAATTTATATGGACTGGAGGAGATGTACATCTTTATGTCAATCATGTAAAACAAGCTCACTTACAGTTAAATAGGAAACCACGTATCTTACCAAGGATAGTAATCAATAGAAGACCAAAATCTTTATTCGATTATTGTATCGAAGATTTTGAATTATATAATTATGATCCTCATCCACCTATTAAGGCTAAAGTAGCTATATAGATAGTAATTTAATCATCCATCATAGTAATTAATTTAATCATCTAAAAAACTACGTAATAATTCTGAACGACTTGGGTGTCGTAGTTTTCTTAGTGCTTTTGCTTCTATCTGTCTTATTCTTTCACGTGTTACATCAAATTGTTTACCTACTTCTTCCAATGTATGATCGGTATTCATATCAATACCAAAACGCATTTTCAATACTTTGGCTTCACGTGTGGTAAGACTTTCTAATACTTCATGAGTTGCTGAACGCAAACTCTCGGATGTTGCTGATTCTAATGGTAATTCTAAGTTAGTATCTTCTATAAAATCTCCAAGATGTGAATCTTCATCATCTCCAATCGGGGTTTCCATAGAAATAGGTTCTTTAGCAATTTTTAAGACTTTTCGAATTTTATCCTCTGGTATTAGCATTTTTTCAGAAAGTTCTTCTGGAGTTGGTTCACGTCCTGTTTCCTGTAGCATCTTTCTAGATATACGATTTAATTTATTAATAGTTTCAATCATATGTACAGGAATACGAATAGTACGAGCTTGATCAGCGATAGAACGTGTAATAGCTTGACGTATCCACCATGTAGCATATGTAGAAAATTTATATCCTCGTCTGTATTCGAATTTATCTACTGCTTTCATCAATCCTATATTCCCTTCTTGAATAAGATCTAAAAATTGTAAGCCTCTATTTGTATATTTTTTCGCAATAGAAATCACTAAACGTAAATTAGCTTCAACCATCTCTTTCTTAGCACGACGCGCCTTAGCTTCTCCAATAGACATACGGCGGTTAATATCTTTTACTTGTTCAATAGTTAATCCTGTTTCTTCTTCTATTTCACGAAGTTTTTTTAAACTATGTATAATATCTTTATCTACTTCACGGAGTTTTTCCGACCACTTTTTATTCATAGTTAGGGCATTTTTTAACCAAATATCGTTAGATTCATTTCCTGAAAACAATAAAATAAAAGTATTTTTCGGCATTTTACTAACTTCAACACATAATTTCATAATTAAACGTTCTTGATTTCGTACTCTTTCCATCATTTTATGCATTTTATTTACTAAATAATCGAATTGTTTCGGAACAAGACGAAACAATTTAAATATTTCAGATAATCTGATAATTTCTTTCATTGATTTAATATGATTACGTCCATTTTTTTTGATGGTATTTCGAGTAATTTCATATTGTTTGCGTAATTCTATAAATTTTATTCTTGCTAATTCAGGATCAACATGACTATCATCCTCAGTATTATCATTGTTCTCATCATCGGTGATATGATCGTCATCGGCAATTTCGGGACAAGTAAAACTAGAATTAATATGAGTTGGTGGTAAGTTAATATTTTCTATTATATTATTGTCTGCTTCTATATTCATATCAATGAAACCACTAATTATATCAGATAAACGTACTTCACCTTCTTCAACCTTGTCATATTGTTCTAATAAGTATCCAATAGCTTCAGGATACTCAGCAACTGAAGATTGTACTTCATTAATACCGTCTTCTATACGTTTTGCTATATCAATTTCCCCTTTCCGTGTTAACAATTCCACAGTACCCATTTCACGCATATACATACGTATAGGATCAGTAGTACGACCTATTTCAGTACTAACACCGGATAAAACTTGTTGTACGGCTACTTCTGTTTCTTCTTCATCGGTAGGATCAGCATCTTCATTTGCTAATAATAAATGATCAGTAGTATCTGGAGTTTTTTCCATGACTTGAATACCCATATCATTGATCATTTGAATAATATCTTCAATTTGATCACTATCCACAACATCATCTGGAAGATGATCACTTACTTCTGAAAATGTTAAATATCCTTGTTCTTTACCACGTGTAACAAGTAATTTAAATTGTGATTGGGAATTGTGTTCCATAGGTAATTTCCGTAATGCAAAAAGAAAAATTATAATAATTAAATTTTATTTACGGTATTATATAAAAAATATGGTTTGGAATCTAATTTTCATGATGATATTTTGATAAATTCTGATTTAATATCCAAAGTTCTCTCCTTTCTTTCTCTGAGAGTCCATATTTTCTATCATGAGCAATTAAAATATTTTGATATTGTTCTAATATCGAATCATATACTTTTATTAAAGTATCAATAAATGTAAGTTTAATCATATCTTCTGGAATTTTATGATCCCATATTGCTAACATTTTTAAATTTTGATAAAAAGAATGGTTTCTATAATATTCTAGTAATTGATTGGTATTTAATTTAGGATTCTTATGACATAACTTTATCAAATGAACAAATAAAGGAATACCAGGATTCCTAAATTTTTCTATATCTTTTAGATCAGATATAAATATAGATAAATTTGGATATTGTATTAATAATCCTATTAAAATACGCATTGTAGTATGTTTTATTTCAATATGAAATAATTTATTATTATTCATTTTAAATATAAATTTTTCAAGTTGATTATCATCAATAATACCAAGTTTATTAGCTAATTTTTTACGTAAATATAGACGAAAAATATCTCCAGGAATTTTATTAATTAATGGAAATGCAATTTTACTTAATTTTATATATCCTTCAGGATTATTCAAATCTGCCTTTAACATTAATTTATCGACAAGGACATTTGATACCGATTCTGCATTATTAATTAATCTTTCAAATGCATGTTTCCCTATTTTTCTAATTAATGAGTCTGGATCTTCTCCTTCAGGCAGAAATATAAAGAATAACTGACGTTCATCTGTTAAAGATGATAGAGCAATTTTTAACGCTCTCCAAGATGCTTTTCTTCCAGATATATCTCCATCATAACAAAATATAATTTTATCTGTTATTTGATATAAATTTTTTATTTGTTCTTTTGTAATCGCATTGCCCAGAGAAGCAACTACATAGTTAATACCAAATTGTACTAATGTTAATACATCTATATATCCTTCTACTACTAGAATTTGCGGGATTATATGTTGTTGTTTTTTTATTTCAAAGATACCGTATATATAGCGATTTTTATGAAAAATTTCGGTATTAGGAGAATGAAGATATTTGGGTGTACTACTATTATTCTCATCTATATCTATAATTCTACCTCCAAAAGCTATAATGTTTCCATATTTATCTCGAAGAGGAAACATGATTCTATTACGAAATCTATCATAGATATGTTTATCGTCGTCTATATTAGAATTTATAATCATTCCTAGTTTTTTAAGAAAATTAAAATTTTGATTATAATCACCGAATTTTTTTAATAAACTATTCCATGTAGGTAAAGCAAATCCAAGTGAAAATGTATCAATAATTTCTTGATTAATTCCACGTTTTTTTAAAAATATATGAGCTTTTTTTAATTTTATATTTTTTTTATAAAAAGAATTTAATTTTCTCATGAATTGATACAATTCAAATCGTTTAGATATTATCGTATTTTTATACTTTACATGATTATAAGGAATTGTTAATCCATGAAACATAGCTAATGCTTCAATAGTCTCAATAAATTGAAGTTGTTCATAGTTCATTAAAAAATCTATTGCATTACCATGTACTCCACATCCAAAACAGTGATAACATTGTTTTTCATTATAGACAATAAAAGATGGATTTTTTTCATTATGAAAGGGACAATAAGCTTGATAATTTTTACCTATCTTTTTTAAATTTATTCGTGAATTAATTAGAGTACTAATATCAGTACGCGAAAGTAAATCATTAATAAATGTACGAGGAATCCATTGATTCATTTGACTACTTATATATATAAAAATATAAACTAAGAATTTTTATATATAAAAATTTTTACTATTTTATAGATTAAATAAAAAAACGACGATTTTTTTTTTCTCTTGTAATTTTTTTTATATGACGTTTTACCGCTGATGCTTTAGCACGTTTTCTTTCAGTTGTTGGTTTTTCGTAAAATTCTCTACGTCTTACTTCGGCTAAAATACCTGCTTTTTCACAAGATCGTTTAAAACGACGTAAAGCTATATCAAATGGTTCATTTTCGCGAACTTTAATTATTGGCATTGATTTTCTCTCTAAAATTGAAAAGAATTTTCTCTGAAACGACGGCGATTTTACTGAAGATGAATAAATTTGTAAAGTAATTTTACCATTTAAACATAGATAGTATAGATATTTATATTGAAAGGATTTATAAATAAATCAAATATTTTAGTAAAATTTTAAAAAAAGTGAGGAAACAATAAGTCTAATGAAAAAAGAATCTCTAACAAATTTTATTTGTAATATTATTAACGAAGATCTAAATTTAAATCCGCATATGGTAATTCGTACGCGATTTTCACCTGAACCAAACGGATATTTACATATTGGTCATGCAAAATCTATTTTTTTAAATTTCGAAATTGCAAGAGATTATCAAGGTAAATGTAATTTACGTTTTGATGATACTAATCCAGAAAAAGAAAATATAGAATATGTTAATGCTATTCAACATGATATAAAATGGTTAGGTTTTGATTTGGATGAAGATTCTATTTGTTATACATCTAATTATTTTAAAAAACTATATGATTATGCACTTGAACTTATTCATCAAGGATTAGCTTATGTAGATGAACTCTCTCTAGAAGATATACGTAAATATAGAGGAAATTTTTTTTCTCCGGGAAAAAATAGTCCTTATAGAGAGCGTAGTATTAAAAAGAACTTATATTATTTTTCAAAAATGAGAGAAGGAAAATTCTCTGAAGGAAGTGCTTGTTTAAGAGCAAAAATTGATATGACATCTCCTTTTATAATTTTGCGAGATCCAGTCCTTTATAGAATAAAATTTTCTCATCACTATAATACAGGTAACGAATGGTGTATTTATCCTACATACGATTTTGCTCATTGTATTTCAGACGCAATAGAAAATATTACACATTCTTTATGTACGTTAGAATTTGCCGATAATCGACGTTTATATGATTGGATATTAAGACATATTAGTCTTCATAGATCTTCTTCTCATCCTAAACAATATGAATTTTCTCGTTTAAATATTAAATATTGTGTTATGTCTAAACGTACATTAAATTTATTAGTAACAGAGAAAGTGGTTGATGGATGGGATGATCCTCGTATGCCAACTATATCTGGTTTTAGACGAAAAGGGTATACTGCTTCTTCAATACGTAAGTTTTGTCATCGTATAGGAGTAACTAAACAAGAGAATTATTTAGAAATAGCTGCTTTAGAAGCATGTATTAGAGATGAATTGAATGAAACAGCCCCGCGTGCCCTAGCTGTACTCAATCCTATTCAAATAGTTTTTGAAAATTTACCTCTTCATTATGAAGAATATATTACAATGTTTAATCATCCTACTAAACCAGATATGGGTCACCGTTTAGTAATGTTTAGTCAATCAATTTATATTGATCGTTCTGATTTTCTTGAAAAAGCAAATAAAAACTATAAAAGATTAGTGTTAGGAGAAAAAATTAAATTACGTCATGCTTATATAATTCAAGCCAATTCTGTTAAAAAAGATAAAAATGGCAATATTTCTCTTATTTATTGTACATGTGATATGAATTCCTTAAATAAATCTATTAGAGATATAAAAGAAGTAAGAGGTATAATCCACTGGGTTTCAGCTAAAAAATCGATTTCAGCCGAATTTAGACTCTATAATAATCTTTTTCTTCATCCTAATCCTGATCCTGATAACTCAAAAGAGTCTTCTATAGAGTCTATTTCTCATCTTATCAATCCTAATTCTCTTTTATCTCAGTATGGATATGTTGAAAATAGTCTCATATCGACTAAGCCTGGTGCGATATATCAATTTGAAAGAGTAGGATATTTTTGTATTGATATTAATTGTTCTAGCTCAGAAAAATTAATATTTAATCGTACCGTAAAACTACGTAGTAATTGGAAATAAATTATGAATAAAATTCAACTAAATTTACAAATATCTTGTAAAAATACTATAGGATTACCAATTAAAAAAAATTTTTATATTGGTTAAATGGAATCAAACACTTTTTTAGAAGACCAACTATAATCACTATTCGTATAGTTGATGAACAAGAAAGTCAAATGTTAAATAAAAAATATCGTGGAAAAGATTGTCCTACCAATATTATCACTTTTTTATTTGAATATCCAAAAGAAATGAATTTACCTCTTATAGGTGATTTAGTGATCTGTAGAAAAATAATTGAAAGTGAAGCGAAAAAATATAATAAAAATTGTGAATTTCATTGGGCACATATATTTATACATGGAGTATTACATTTACTAGGATATATACATGATACAGAAAATAATGCTAAAATAATGGAAAATTTAGAAAAAAAAATTATGAAGAAATTTGGTTATCCAGATCCTTATAATGATTGAGATTTAATAAAAACTAAATCTCCCTATTAGGAGATTTAGTTTTTATTCTTATTTGATAGATAACTACAGAGAACAACTATAAGGCTACTACATTAACTGCGGAAGGTCCTTTTTGTCCATCTTGAACTTCAAATTCTACATCTTGTCCTTCAGATAACGTTTTAAATCCATTTCCTTGAATAGCAGAGAAATGTACAAAAACATCTTTACTACCATCAGCCGGAGTGATGAATCCAAAACCTTTAGATTCGTTAAACCATTTCACTTGGCCTTTTATCTTTGCCATGATACATATTTCCTTTGGAGTATTAAAATCATAATATAAAAGTAGAACAAAATTCAATTAAAAAAAGAAATTTCTTGTAAATAACATTTTATAATTAAATGAAAATAATCAATATTCTTTAATATATGAATCGTATATTCTAATCTACAATAAATTATTATTATATATATTCTAAAATATAGCAATATATTTTCTATAAATTTTATATTTTTTTACTTTTATAACAAAGATTTTATTATAATCATTTTTTTTCATTTATTCTTAATAAAATTTATCTTCTCTAAAAGAAGGAGAGTTTTATGATAAATAATAAAAAAAAAGTAATTGTTGCCTTATCGGGAGGAGTAGATTCTTCTGTTTCTGCATGGTTATTAAAAAAACAGGGTTATAAAGTAGAATGCGTATTTATGAAAAATTGGGAAGAAGATAATCAAACGGAATGTTTTGCAAAAAAAGATTTAGCTGATTCAGAAGCTATTTGTGATATACTAAATATAAAATTACATATTATAAATTTTTCTGCTGAATATTGGGATAATGTTTTTAAACCATTTTTATTACAATATCAATTAGGATATACTCCTAATCCTGATATATTATGTAATAAAGAAATAAAATTTAAATATTTTTTAGAACTTGCTAAAGAAGATATTGGAGCGGATTATATTGCTACTGGTCATTATGTACGTCGTTTAGATTTAAAAAAAGAAACTCGACTATTAAAAGGTATTGATAAAAATAAAGACCAAAGTTATTTTTTATATTCATTACATTATAAACAAATAGCACAGTGTTTATTTCCTATAGGACATTTGAATAAGAAAGAAGTACGAAAAATTGCTCAAGAATTAAAATTTATCAATGCTAATAAAAAAGATTCTACAGGTATTTGCTTCATTGGTAAACGTAAATTTAGAGATTTTTTAAGTATTTATTTACCAAATAAACATGGACCGATTGTTACTACAGAAGGTCATGTTATAGGAAAACATCATGGGTTAATTCATTATACTTTAGGTCAAAGAAAAGGAATAGGTATTGGAGGACTTGCTCAATATAATGGAGATCCATGGTATGTGGTAGAAAAGAATTTATTATTAAATCAATTAATTGTAGCACAGGGTTCTCAAAATCCAAGATTAATGTCTACCAATCTTATAGCTAAATCAGTTAATTGGATTAATGGAATACCGATCAATAAATCTTTTCGTTGTACAGTAAAAACTCGTTACCGACAAAGAGAAACCGGTTGTATAATTCAACCTATTAATGAAAATCGTATAAAAGTGATATTCGATGATCCAATAGCAGCGGTGACTCCAGGACAGTCCGCAGTATTTTATCTAGACGAATGTTGCCTTGGTGGAGGTATTATAGAATCTCATCAAACTTTATCCTTTTAATTTATTCTATTTATTATATTAAAAATGGAGAATTATTAATGAAGATTTCTTCTGTCTCTCTCTTTGCTCTATCTCCATTAGATGGTCGATATCAAAAACAAACTAATATATTACGTCCAATTTTTAGTGAATTTGCTTTAATAAAATTTCGTTTAAAAATAGAAATATATTGGTTAAAAAAATTATCATCTTGTAATGAAATTACCGAATTATTGCCTTTTAATCATTATATAGAGAAATCTCTTAATAATATTATTTATAACTTTAATATAAAAGATGCTAAACGTATAAAATCTATAGAAAAGACAATTAAACATGATGTTAAAGCAATAGAATATTTTTTAATAGAAAAAATAAGAGTAAGAGATATATCTAAAATAAGTAATATTATTAGTTTTATTCATTTTGGTTGTACATCCGAAGATATTAATAATCTTTCTTATGCATTAATGCTTAAAAAAGCTCGTCAAGAAGTTATATTACCGACATGGTCTAAGATTATCAATCTAATAAAAAATCTTGCTATAAAATATAAAAAAATTCCTATACTTTCTCGTACTCATGGACAACCAGCCACACCTTCTACTATTGGGAAAGAAATGGCGAATTTCTCCTATCGTTTAATAAGACAATACCATCAATTAAAATTAGTAAAAATATTAGGAAAAATGAATGGTACCGTAGGAAATTATAATGCACATAGAATAGCTTATCCTAATATAAATTGGATTCTTCTTAGTAAAGAGTTTGTTAAGTCTCTTGGTATTCATTGGAATCCTTATACGACTCAAATAGAACCTCATGATTATATGGCGGAATTTTTTGATTGTATAAATCGTTTTAATACAATTTTAATTGATTTCAATAGAGATATGTGGGGATATATTGCTAGAGGAATTTTTACACCATGTACAATTTCTTCCGAAATTGGTTCCTCAATTATGCCTCATAAAGTTAATCCTATTGATTTTGAGCACTCTGAAGGTAATCTTGGTTTAGCAAATGTTATAATGAAACATTTTTCAGCCAAATTACCTATTTCTCGGTGGCAAAGAGATTTAACAGATTCTACTGTATTACGTAATGTTGGATTAGCTATAGGATATTCACTGATAGCTTATTTTGCTTTATTAAACGGTATAGAAAAACTAATCATTAATAAAAATTATGTTTTAAAGGAATTAAATCAAAATTGGCAAATATTAACAGAACCTATCCAAATGGTAATGCGTCGATATGGAATTAACAATGCTTATGAAAAACTAAAAAAATTTAGTAGAGGTAAATATTTAAATGCTGTAGATATACATGAATTTATAGATTTACTTCCGTTACCAGAAAAAGAGAAAATTCGTTTGAAAGAGATGTTACCTTGTAGTTATATTGGTTATGCAATTCAGTTAGTAGATGAATTAAAAGTTTTAGAAAAGATGTCTCTTTGATCTCTATTGGAAAGCCAACTTTCTAAGAGAACGACTGCAGATAGAGAATCTATTTTATTTTTTTTTAGAGCACGATACCCACCCATTAAAAATAGATTATTTTTAGCTTCAACAGTAGTAAGACGTTCATCATATAATATTACTTTAATTTTAAATAGTATATATAATTGATTAGCGAATAGACGTGATTTTATAGAAATGAATTGTTCACTCCCATCCATATTTAATGGTAAACCAACTATAATAATAGTTGGAAGCCACTCCATAATAATCTTTTCTATTTGTGTCCAGTTTGGAATTCCTTTTTTCGCTATACAAGATTTAAGAGGTTGAGCCGTACAAGTAATATATTGACCAACCGCTACTCCTATATTTCTCATTCCAAAATCAAATGCAATAATGTTATGACGAATCATTTTAAGCATGACCTATTTGATTAGCGATATTATAAATATCTATTTTAATAGTTTTTGCCGCTTCTCTCCAACGTGATGAAATAGGAGTATGGAATAAAATTTCATTATTAGCAGGAGCAATAAGCCAAGTGTTTTCTAAAATTTCTTTTTCAAGTTGACCTTGCTTCCAACCAGAATAACCAAAAATAAGAAGTATTTCATTAGGTTGATTAATAGTTCCTAAATTTTCTAAAATATCTTTCGAAGTCGTAATCATAGTTTGAGGAGAAATATTTACACTGGATCCAAATCCTTCTTGAGGAGTATGTAAAATAAAACCATGATCATCCGCAATTGGTCCACCTGAAAAGACAGGTTTATCTAAATAGACAGAAGGGATTGTATCATCAGAAGCAATTTGTAATTTATTTAAAACATTCTTAAAAGTAAATTTATATACTGGCTTATTAATAACAAGCCCAATAGCTCCATTTTTGTTATGTTCACAAATATATACAACCGATTTTCTAAATATCGGATCTTGTAATGAAGGCATAGCAATAAGAAAATGGTGCTGTAAATTCATTTTTATGTTAAATAGATTAATCAATCCAATCTCTATATTAATAATATTAAATTTATTAATAATTATCTATAAATTATTCTAATAATAGATTGATTTATAAGAATAAATTAATAAAAAATATTATATCTATCTTTACGGAGAGAAAGGGATTCGAACCCTTGAAGTGACTGATAGTCGCTAGCGATTTTCGAGACCGCTCCGTTTAACCGCTCCGGCATCTCTCCTTTTTTATATGAAAATTTTCACTATATTTTGAATAAAATATATTTATACAATATAATATAAGATTATTAAATATTTTATTTTTTCATATTAATGAATATATATGAAAATATGAAAAACATCTTTCTTTTTATAAAGAAAAATTTTTTATGGATGATATAAAATCATATATTAATAATCTACGAAAAAAACTACACCACTGGGCATTTCTTTATTATGTTAAAAATAATCCCGAAGTTTCTGATATGGAATTTGATGAAGCAATGGAAGAATTACGTTTATTAGAAGAGAAAAGACCAGATTTATTAACTATAGATTCACCTACTCAAACAATTGGTACTTCTTTTAAAAAATATTTCAAAAAAGTTCATCATCTTACTCCGATGTTATCATTAAATAGTATTTTTAATGAATTAGAATTAATAGATTTTGATAAAAAAATTAATAATCTATTTAATACTGATAAAATTTTATATTGTTGTGAATTAAAATTTGATGGAATAGCTATTAATCTTATATATAAAAATGGCAGTTTAATACAAGCTGCTACTCGTGGAAATGGTCTGATTGGAGAAGATATTACTGACAATGTTCGTATGGTTAAATCGATTCCCAAATATTTAAATACAGATAATATACCAGATATGTTAGAAATTCGTGGTGAAGTATTAATGTTAAACAATAAATTTACTGAATTAAATCAGATTAATTTTCAAGAAGGAAAAAGGTTATTTTCTAATCCACGTAATGCTGCTGCTGGATCAATACGTAGTATAAATTCAGACATAATATCTAAAAAATATTTAGCTTTTTTTAGTTATGGGGTAGGTTCTTTAGAAAGTCGTACTATTTCTTTTAATAGTCACTGGCAGTGTTTACAACAATTAATATTATGGGGTATACCGGTACATAATTTTAGATATCTATCTAATAATATTAAAGATATTTTGGATATTTATTATAAAGCATGTAAAATCAGATCAAATTTAAATTTTAATATTGATGGTATGGTTATAAAAGTAGATCAATTAAAACTACAGAAAAAACTTGGTTCTACTATTCGTGCCCCTCGTTGGGCTATTGCTTATAAATTTCAATCTAAAGAAAAAATAACAGATTTATATGACGTTAAATTTCAAGTAGGAAGAACGGGGATAATTACACCTATTGCTTGTTTTAAAAAAATTGAAATTTCTGGTGCTAAAATTAAAAATGCTAGTTTATATAATTTTAATGAAATTGAAAGATTGGGTCTAATGTTAGGTGACACCATTATTGTGCAGCGTATAGGTGATGTTATACCTAGAGTTATTAGTGTAGTTTTATATAAAAGAAGATTAAATAAAGTCAAAAAAATTATATTACCAACTCATTGTCCATTATGTAATTCTGTTATTGAAATCAGTAAGAATAAAATAGCGAAATGTACAGGAGGGATTATATGTATAGCACAGAAAAAAGAGTCTATTAAACATTTTGTTTCCTATCAAGGAATGAATATTCAAGGAATTGGTAGTAAAATCATTGATAAACTAGTTGATAATAATTTAATTCATTTTCCATCGGATCTATTTAAACTAAATCATAAAATACTTTGTCAAATAGATAATATTGGACCGATTTTATCAAGAAAGATAATTCTTTCTATAGAAAAATCTAAATCTACTACATTAGATAAATTTTTATATGCTTTAGGTATTAGAGAAGTAGGATTGACAACAGCAAGGAATCTTGCCAAGACTTATGGTACATTAGAAAATATTATTAATGCTGATTTAGATTCACTAAATAATGTCAAAGATGTAGGAGAAAAGACTGCTGTTTATATATATAAGTTTTTTAAAAATGAGAGTAATATTAGATTTATTGAAGAATGTTTACATTCTTCAATTGGTATTCAAATTCACGCTCCTTTATAAAATAGAAAAAAACATTGAAAATGGGTCGTACAGGATTCGAACCTGCGACCAATTGATTAAAAGTCAACTGCTCTACCAACTGAGCTAACGACCCTGAATTATTACTATTTTATATGGTAGGTGATGGCGGATTTGAACCGCCGACCCCCTCCTTGTAAGGGAGATGCTCTACCCACTGAGCTAATCACCTGCTTATTTATAAAGAATAGTATAAAGATTTAAAAAAAATGAGTCAATGACTTTTTATTTATAAATAAAAATGTTATAAAATATAATTTTATTAATGAAATTATATATATATGCAGCAAATTAGAACTCGTTTTTCTCCTAGTCCAACGGGGTTATTACATGTTGGTAGTATTAGAACTGCTCTCTTTTCATGGTTATTTGCTAGAAAAAAAGAAGGAAAATTTTTATTAAGAATAGAAGATACGGATTTCAATCGATCAAAAAAAATTGCAGTTAAAAATATTATAGAAAGTATGCAATGGCTTAATATTAATTGGGATGAAGGACCATATTTTCAAAGTCAAAGATTCGATCGATATAATTCAATTATAGATGATATGTTAAATAAAAATCTGGCTTATAGATGTTATTGTTCTCAAGAACGTTTAAATAATATTCGTAAAATCCAGATAAATAACGGTAATAAACCTAGATATGATGGTTACTGTCGTAATAATAAACAATATCTTCATTTAAATAAAGCACATGTAATAAGATTTTGTAATCCTTCTAAAGGTTCTGTCTCTTTTACAGATAAAGTTAGAGGATATATTAAATTTGATAATCTAGAATTAGATGATTTCATTATTAGACGTACAGATGGGACTCCAACCTATAATTTTTGTGTAGTAATTGATGATATAGATATGGATATTACTCATGTTATTCGTGGAGAAGATCATATAAGTAATACTCCTCGTCAAATTAATATCTTTAAATGTTTAAATGTAAAAATTCCTCAATATGCTCACATTCCAATGATTTTAAGTGATAATGGACAAAGATTATCTAAAAGACAAAATTCTGATAGTATTCTAAAATATAAAGATGATGGCTTTCTTCCAGATGCACTATTAAATCATTTAGTACGTTTAGGATGGTCTTATAAAAATAAGGAAATTTTTAATAGAGAGGAAATGATAACACTATTTGATTTTTCCGGTATTAATAAATCTCCAAGTATTTTTAATACTAAAAAATTAGTATGGTTAAATCATTATTATATTAATCATTTACCAGTTCATTATATAGCTAATCATTTGACATGGCAATTTCATAAGGAAAATATTTCTATAAAAAATGGTCCACCTGTAGAAGAATTAATTCCCTTATTTGGGAAACGTTATAAGACTTTAAAAGATATCGTTCAAAATTGCTCGTATATTTATGAAGATTATCTTGAATATGATTTAACAATAGTTAATAAATATTTACAGAAATCCTCAATTCCAATTCTTATTTTTATTCGTAAAGATTTAGAGAATTTATTGAAATGGTCGATAGAATCTATACGTAGTCTTATAGAAGTAACATCAAAACAATTTAAATTGGAAAAAAATATTATAAATATGATGTTACGTATAGTTATAACTAGTGTTAATAGTTCACCACCTATTGATAAAATTTTATATATAGTAGGAAAAAAACGCGTTCTATCACGTATCGATAAGATTATTCTATATTTATCTGAAAATTCTTGATTTTATTTCTATATGGGGTCATAGCTCAGTTGGTAGAGCAGTTGCATGGCATGCAAAAGGTTGTCGGTTCAAATCCGATTGACTCCAGGTATAAGTGCAAGAAGCATATTCCTGCTCTAATAAAATTAGACTGATGATAACATTTCCATTTCTATTAAAAATATAATAATATGAATTATCTTCATATGAATTTCTTGAATACGATCAGCATAACCAATATGGGGTACATTAATTTCTACATCCGCACTACCGGAAATTTTTCCACCATCTTTTCCAGTTAGTAAAATGACGGCCATTTTCTTTTGACGCGCTGTTTTTATAACATCTATAATATTCGATGAATTTCCTGAAGTTGAAATCCCAAATAAAATATCTCCCTTTTTTCCAAGAGATTCGATATAACGTGAAAATATTTTATCATATCCAAAATCGTTCCCTACACAGGATATATGACTAGGATCGGATATAGCAATTGCAGGATAACCAGATCGCTTCTTTCTGTATCTTCCAGTTAATTCTTCAGAAAGATGCATAGCATTACAATGAGAGCCTCCGTTTCCACAAGAAAATAATTTACCTTCCGATTTAAAAGTATCGGCGATTAATTTTGCTGCATTTTCAATGGATTGAATATGATCGATTTCTTTAAGAAAAGCTTTTAATACTTGTATACTTTCATTAAAGTGATTATAAATTAAAGATTGATACATAATTTTTCCTCAAAAGAAACGGTATTATTTATTTTATTTAAAATAATAACAATGATAACAATTAATCATGGTTAATAAAATACAAATGAATATAATGAGTATAATGAATATAATGAGTATGATGCATAGAGTATATCCTAATAGGATTGATTATTTTAAAGGAAATGGAAATAGATGTATCCCATATTGATTAAATTCTATTATAGATCCATACTTATCCCAATGTCCTAATACTACTCTTTTATGTTGATTGGATAAATTATTCATAGTATGAATAGCTGGTTGATGTGTATGACCATGAATCATTATCATTGCCCCTGTTTGTTGCATAATCTGTAGAACTAAATTTAAATTGACCTCACTATGATTCTTGTGAATATAAGGTATATGATTACTACTATATTGACGTATGCTATTAACAATAGATTTTCTAATAGATAATGGTAAAGATAAGAAAGCTTTTTTTACCCATTGTTTACGAGTATATTTTCTAAATAATTGATAAATAGTATCTGCTGTACAAAGGATATCTCCATGTAAAATAATCACTTTATATCCAAATAAAGTTAATATTTGTTGTGTTGGTAGTAAAGTCATACCGCAGTTTATTGCATAATTTTCTCCTAGTAAGAAATCCCGATTTCCATGAATAAAATAACAAGGAATACCATGTTGCTGACTTAATTTTCTAATACCTATAGCAATCTCTTGATGAAGAGCATCCATCTCATCATCACCAACCCATTGGTCAAATAGATCACCAAGAATATATAATGAATTAGCTTTTTTTGAACAATATCTTAAAAAATTAAGAAATATAGATACAGTATCTGATTCTTTTGTACAAAGATGAACGTCTGAGACAAAAAATACACTCATACTATAGAATGGACCGATCGATGGAGTAGTATATAAATATTAATCGAATATTGCATAGATAGGATAATAATATGCTAAGTATTTTTAATACATTAACTAAGAGAAAAGAAATTTTTTACCCGATTCATTTCAATCATGTTAATATTTATGTATGTGGAGTTACGGCCTATGATTTATGTCATATAGGACATATTCGAACATTTTTAACTTTCGATATTGTAATAAGATATCTGAAATATTGCGGTTATCAAGTGAATTATGTTCGCAATATAACTGATATTGATGATAAAATCATTTTACGTGCTACGCAAAACGGTGAAAATCCCTATCAATTGGTTGATAGAATGATTAATGCAATGCATCTGGATTTAGATGCATTAGATATAATCCGTCCAAATTATGAGCCTCGTGTAACTCAACATATATCAGATATTATAATATTCATTAAGCAATTGATCAATAAAGGACATGCTTATATAGCCTCTAATGGAGATATTATGTTCTCTGTTAGTAGTTATAAAAATTATGGGATATTATCACATCAAAAAATTGAAAAACTTCGTACTCAATCTCGTACCTCAAACAACGATCAGATCAAAGAAAATCCATTAGATTTTGTATTATGGAAAATGGCCAAACCTAATCAACCAAATTGGCCCTCTCCATGGGGATTAGGTCGTCCCGGATGGCACATAGAATGTTCTGCAATAAGTTGCAAAGAATTAGGTAACTATTTTGATATACATGGTGGAGGTTCTGATTTAATCTTTCCGCATCATGAGAATGAAATAGCTCAATCTGTTTGTGCTCATAATAGTCCATATGTAAATATTTGGATGCATTCTGGGATGGTAATGATAGATAAGAAAAAAATATCTAAATCACTTAATAATATTTTTTTTGTACGAGACATTCTGAGTAAATATGAATCTGAAGTGATCCGTTACTTTCTGATGTCTAGTCATTATCGTAGTCCAATCCATTATAAAGAAGAGAATATAAAAAAATCACAAGAAGCACTTAAAAATCTTTATATAGCTTTAAGAGGAACACATCCTACTACTTTTCCAATAAATGAAGGTAAAGTATTTATTGATAAGTTCAATAAAGCAATGAATGATGACTTTAATACTCCAAAAGCTTATTTAGTACTATTTGAATTAGCGCACGAAGTAAATAAACTGAAATCAGAACGTTCTACAAAAATGCATGATATAGCTACTATATTACGATATTTAGCCAATATTATCGGCATTTTAAAAAAAGATCCTGATTCCTTCTTGCAAAAACAGAATACCCAAAATTGTGATATAACCCTCATTGAAAAAATCATTCAAAAAAGAAATATTGCTCGTAAAAATAAAGAGTGGAATGTAGCAGACAATTTAAGAGATCAGCTTTTAGAGAGAGGGGTGATATTAGAAGATGGATTAGAAGCCACTACGTGGCGTTGGATAGACATATAGGCGGCAAGTTAAGTTAGAGTTAGTTAAGAGGGTTGGTTGTGGTTGTTCCTCTCAACAATTCGATTCAATCGAATAATATGTCTTTATTTTGATTTAACCACGTTGTGTAAAGAGGAATTCCCTCTTTAATTGTTTTAAACGGTTTATTATACCCCGTTTCTTTTAATTTATTTAAATTGGCTTTTGTAAAAGTTTGATAATGTTTACGTGACATATTTTTTGAAAATGGAATAAAACGAATAGTATCTATCGATCTATTAAAATTTTTTAAAATGATCTCCGCTACATTTTGGAAGGATTCCGCTATACCCGTTCCACAATTAAATATTCCAGAGATATTATTTATCCAGCAAAAAATATTGATAGATACTATATCACTTACGTGTATGAAATCTCTTTGAAAATTTTCGCTGCCAATGAATAATTGGATATCTTGATTAGATATCATTTTTTTATAAATATGATATATTATACTTGCCATAGTAGATTTATGGCTTTCTCTCGGTCCATAAACGTTAAAATAACGTAGACCACAAATTTGTGATCGTACCTTGGGTAAGATGACTCGAACATATTGATCAAATAAATATTTGGAATATCCATAAATATTCAATGGTCTTTCATGTTGTGGCTCCTCAATAAAATCCTTACTACCATTCCCGTATATAGCAGCAGAGGAAGCATATATAAAGGGGATGCGGTATTTCACACAGAAATGTAATAAATTTTTAGAAAATTGATAATTGTTTTTCATCATATATCTGCCATTCCATTCATTTGTAACCGAACAGGCACCCTCATGAAATACTACGTCGATTTTTCTAAAAATATTTTTATAAACAATACGATTGAAAAAATCCCATTTATCTAAAAAATCTGTAATATTTAAATCTACAAGATTTAAATATTTGATGCCATGTTTCAGATTATCTACTACTAAGATATCGCTATATCCCATTGTATTTAAAGTCGCAATGATATTACTACCAATAAACCCTGCTCCACCAGTTACAACAATCATCAATCATCTTCCTTATCTATCAATAGAATATTTGAGTATAATATCTCGAAATATCCCATAATCGGCTTTCATATCTTTAGATAGGATAGGTAGTTTCGATCTACTTTGCAAAGTAGGGGGTAATATTATATGGGTATCCAAGATTGTTTCTACTACATTCTGGAATTTGGCCGGATGAGCGGTTCCAATAACTATACCGTATTCTCCTGGTTGGATTTGATCTCGTAATAGACGATAAGCAATAGCCGTATGTGGCTCAGAAATATAATTTATTTCTTTTTTCATCTCATATAGAGTATGACGCGTGGTTTCATCATCAACCGAACCATAAGCTAAGGTACTAAATGACCAATTTTTTCTTGAAAATAGTTCTTCAATACGAGGCCAATTATTGGGTTGACTCACATCCATTGCATTAGACAAAGTAGAGATAGTAGGATAAGGGTTCCATTTTCCATCTTTAAGAAAACGGGGTACAGTATCATTTACATTGGTTGCGGCAATAAATCTTTTTATCGGTAATCCCATGGATTGAGCCAATAGTCCGGCTGTTAAATTGCCAAAATTGCCACTTGGTACAGAAATAACGAGCTTATCACGTAAAACAGGAGGAATCTGTGCGACAGCTTCAAAATAATAACAAATTTGTGCTAATAAACGGCTAATGTTAATTGAATTAGCAGAATTTATAGTAAATTTTTGATTTATTTCCTTATCATCAAAAGCCTCTTTAACTAAAGATTGACAGATATCAAATTGACCATCTACTGAGAAAGTAGAAATATTCTTACCCAATGTACAAAACATTTTTTCTTGTAAAACACTAATTTTATTTTTAGGATAAAGAATAATAATTTTGATAGAATCAATACCATAAAAAGCATGTGCTACTGCTGCACCAGTATCTCCTGAAGTAGCAGTGAGGATGATGAAAGGTTTATTATAAGGCTTCTGAGCAATGGCCATCAAAATTTGTGCCATCAAACAAATACCAAAATCTTTAAACGATAAAGTTGGTCCATGAAAGAGTTCTAATATAGCTATATTATGACTAAGATATTTCAATGGAATAGAGAATGTAAAAGCATTTTTTACACACTTTACTATTTGTTGAAAAGGGATCTCTTCTGTATCTTCATTAATATAAGTAGAGAGAATATGTGCGCTACGAGTAATAAAATCCATCTTTAATAGCTCATCAATTTCTCTACTATTAAAATGGGGTAATTCTACAGGAAAAAATAATCCTTTATTAGATCCTAATCCCCTTTGTATCGCTTCCGCAAAGTCAACTTGCTCATTATAATCCTTTATGTTATATAGCCTCATTTCTATTTATTCCTTATTTCTATTTATTCCTTTAAAATTTGTGCACCTTTTATATCAATACGACAGATTTGAATAAAACCGGTATCATTATATAAATAATAATCTTTGAACCATTGAGCTACATTTATAGCAATATCCGATTTATCACAGATAGCAAATAATGTAGGTCCAGATCCAGAAATTCCACAAATAAGCGCACCTATTTTGATAACCGCATTATATATTTGAAATAAATGTGGGATGAGTTTCTTCCTATAAGGTTCTGCAATAGTATCTTTCATTAATTTTATGGCTAAATGAGATTGTTTACTATGACAAGCATGTATAAATCCTGCAATATAACGACTATGATTAATACAATCTTTACGATTATACCAATCTGGTAAAAGTTTTCTAGCCTCTACTGTAGAAATTGCAATACCGGGATAGGCTATAATCCAGAGCCATTTATCAAATATTGGTAGACTTTGACTGATTATTTCGTTTGCGTCTAAAATCAATTGCATCCCTCCAAGAAAACAAGGTGCAACGTTATCAAAATGAATTTCACCAGAAATTCTCCCTTCCATTTCACCCATCAATCGTAACAGACTATTATTATCAAGTGGATATGAACAATACGCATTCATTGCCACAAGCGCTGCGACGATGGAACAAGCACTAGAACCTAATCCGGATCTAATGGGCATATTTTTTTCTAATGTTAAAGCCATTGGGATTGTGTCGTCTATTTTTTTACAAAAATGTTGCCAACATTGAAAAACGATGTTTTGTTCTCTTACTTTAGGTAAGTCATCAACGAAACGACCGGAAGAATATAACTCAAATGTATCAGACTTCTTTATGGTAATACAATCACCTAAATATGTGGTTTGATCTATTGGAGATATCGCGGTTCCTAATATATCAAATCCGACTTTAACATTGGCAATAGAAGCCGGTGCATATACTTTAATCATATTAATAATCTCTTGTCTTCCATGTAACCGTGCGTAAAATATCAGCAAATATACCTGCTGCAGTTACATTATGTCCAGCTCCATATCCACGCAGTACTAAGGGGATAGGTTGATAATAACGAGTATAAAATGCTAATGCGTTTTCTCCGTCTTTAACACTAAATAATGGATGAGTCTTATCAAGACTTTTAATGGTTACTTTACAACATCCATTATTTCTTATTTCTCCGATATATCTTAGTACTTTTCCCTCTTTATGTGCGTTCCTAATTTTAGTATCAAAAATATGATCAATAGTAGGCAGTTGCTTCAGCAGAAAATCCTCAACTTTTTTCTCTGTTACATTGAGATCTTCCGGTAAAATGGATTCGATATGAATATCCTGTAACTCCAATTCATATCCAACTTCACGAGCTAGAATTAATAATTTACGTGCTACATCCTTTCCGGAAAGATCATCTCGGGGATCCGGTTCGGTATAACCATGAATACGAGCTGCAATAGTTGCTTCTGATAGTGACATACCTTCATCTAGTTTTCCAAAAATGAATGACAACGATCCAGAAAGAATGCCAGAAAATTGAATTAATTCATCACCAGCATTTAATAGATTTTGTAAATTTTCAATGACTGGTAGTCCTGCACCCACATTAGTATCATATAAAAATTTTTTTCTTGATTTTTTTGCTATCATCCTAATTTTTTGATAATAGGTCATTGATGCTGTATTAGCTTTTTTATTGGATGTAACTATATGAAACCCATTTGCTAAAAAATCTGCATATTGCTTTGCTATTGATAGACTATTCGTACAATCTACAATAACAGGATTTAATAAATGATTTTTTTGAACCAAATTTACTAAAGATTCTAAATGAAATTTTTCTTTGCCTTGAATTAATTCCGTTCTCCAATTATCGAGATTAATCCCATTAGCATTAGTTAACGATACCCTTGAATTAGCAAGACCACAAATACATATTTCAATATTTTGATTTTTAAGCCATTTCTGTTGTCTATGTATTTGGTCAATAAGTGCCTGTCCAACTCCTCCTATGCCAATAATAAATACCTCTATAATCTGATTGATATTAAAAAGCATATTGTGTGCTACTCGTATGCCCATTGTAGTCATATGATCTTCTACTACTACTGAAATCGAACGTTCAGAGGAACCTTGAGCAATAGCAATAATATTAATCTTAGCACTTGCTAATGCCGAAAATAATTTAGCAGATAGACCTCTTTGTGTACGCATCCCATCACCTATTACTGAAATGATGGCTAAATCTTTTATTACATCAATAGGTTCTAAAAGTCCATTTTTTAATTCCAGATGAAATTCTTCCTCTAAAACTTTACAAGCATTTAATACATCGGATTGTGATATACAGAAGCTAATACTATATTCCGAAGAGGATTGAGTAATTAATACCACAGAAATTCCTGCTCTTGATATAGAAGCAAAAATGCGTGCTGCCATACCAAGCATCCCTTGCATTCCTGGTCCTGATACATTAATCATTGCCATATTATTTAAATGAGTGATCCCTTTAACTGGATTTGCTTCATCAACTTCTATATGAGAAATTAAAGTACCAGGTCCATTAGGGTTATTAGTATTTTTAATTAAACACGGTATTTTAAATTGTGCAATGGGAGAAATAGTACGAGGATGTAATACTTTTGCACCAAAGTAAGAGAGTTCCATTGCCTCTTGATAGGAAATGGATTTAAGTAATTGTGCTTCTGGTACTTTACGAGGATCACAGGTATAGACTCCATCAACGTCTGTCCATATTTCACAATAATTTGCACGTAAACAAGCCGCTAATACGGCTGCAGAATAGTCCGAACCATTACGTCCTAGAACCACTAATTCACTTTTTTCATTTCCAGCAGTAAATCCGGCCATAAGAATAATATGATCATTGGGAATAGAAGAACGTCTTATACGCCATGTCGATTCAGGGATATTAACTGTGGATTCTAAATATCCCCCTTGAGCTAATAATTTTTCTACTGGATTCACCACCGTTACATTACAACCTCGTGCAATTAATAGCTCTTCCATAAAAGCAATAGCCAGCTTTTCTCCTAAACATATAATAGTAGCATGGACTCTATCGGGACAATATTGTAATAACGCAATACCATAGAGAAGCTGTTTAAGTTTAAAAAATTCCTTTTGAACTATATTACGAAGGGCTACATCATTAAAACCAGGCTGAACATGAGCTATACCATTGAGTAATTCTATAAAAATTCTTTCTGCATCATTAATATTCGATTCAATATTAATGCCATTAAGTGTATATTCTACCATATTAACTAAATGATTAGTAATTTTGGCTGGAGCTGATAACACGACGGCTACTTGTTCCTGACGTTTCTTTTGCTCGATAATATCAGCAACATAGAGGAAGTGTTTGGCATCGGCAACTGAAGTGCCACCGAATTTCAGTACTCTCATTTTTTTCTCCTGAAATTAGAATTTAAAAAAAGCCCCTACTGTTCGATTCAGTGTGGGCTTATTAAATTACTATTATTATAAAACCTATATTATATCTTTATACCATACATATAAAATTAAAATTCAATTAGGAAAGAAATTCAGATTGTAAGGGCTATTCTTTGTAGAACTATATAGTCTATCATAGGAAATTACTCTTTACAAGAAGAGAAAAAAGGAAAGAAAATTTGTATTGAAAATAATTCATAGGATATCCTTACCTTAAAATTCATCTCCTATCTTAATAGGAGGTCGTCTTTTATGTGACGTAATTTTATACCAATTCTCAATTATTTGCGCCGATTTTTCATCAATGATTTTACCTTCTAGATAATCATCAATCCTATCATAACTTACACCAAGAGCGTCTTCGTCTGGGAAAGCTGGTCTATCTTCTTCTAAGTCTGCTGTTGGTGTTTTTAAATATAAATGCTTTGGACAATGCAAATATTCGAGTAATTGACGTATTTGTCGTTTATTTAAGTGTAATAATGGCGTAATATCGGTGGCTCCATCCCCATATTTAGTAAAAAATCCCGTCAACATTTCGGAAGCATTAGTACTACCCACAACCAAACCTGCATTCATTCCAGCAATACTATATTGGATTTTCATCCGTTCGCGTGCTTTCTCATTACCCTTAATAAAATCATTTAATAGAATACCACGATTTCTCAATGTCGCTTCACTGGCTTGAATAGCACGTTTGATATTAATTTTTAATATAATATCAGGTTGAATAAATTTCAGTGCATCTTGACAATCTTTTTCATCTCGTTGTTTACCGTAAGGTAACCGTATAGCGATAAATTTATAATATTTTTGGCGTATTTCATTTATAGCAATTTGACATAGCTTTCCAGCTAAAGTTGAATCTTGTCCTCCACTAATCCCCACAATTAAACTACGTATAGTAATATGTTTTTGCAGATATTTTTTGATAAACATCACAATTCTTCGAATTTCTTCTTCTGAATTTATCTCAGATTTCACTCTCAATATAGAATTAATTTCTTTTTGTTTCATGAAAAATTATTGGGATAATAGCGGATAGTTTCATTATAGAGTGTTCATACGATAAAAATAGATTGATTTGCCAATCAGCATTCTATTATAGTTTGGAAGAAATATGCAAGAAGAGTACGACTCTATTTTTAAATTAATAATCATTCCACATCAATCCACTTTTATTCCTGTCAAGGGGAACATTTTGAATGCAAGAAAACAAATTTTCTAAAATAAATAAAACGATCCGACTACGACCCTTAGAAAGAGAAGATTTACATTTTATTCATCAGCTTAATAATAATAAAATGATGATGAAATACTGGTTTGAAGAGCCACATGAAGCTTACGTAGAATTGAAGGATATTTACAATAAAAATATTCACAATATAAATGAGAGACGTTTTATCATTGATAAAACGGGAATTAATATTGGATTAGTAGAACTGGTAGATATTGATCATATTCATAGACGTGCTGAGTTTTCTATTTTAATAGTACCTGAACATCAGGGCAAAGGTTATGCTAGTACTGCAACTCATCTCGCATTAAATTTTAGTTTTATGGTACTGAATTTACATAAATTATATTTAATCGTGGATAAAGATAATATTAAAGCCATTCATATTTATAATAAATTAGGATTTAAACAAGAAGGGGTTTTATTACAGGAGTTTTTTGTCAATGGTCAATATCGTGATACGTTACGAATGTGTATTTTTCAAAGAGAGTATCATTCTTTTTATAACAAAATGGGAGAATAAATATTAAATCTATTCATAAAAGTAATCTTTCACATGATTTAAAATAAAGAGTATCTTTCTACCTCAAATTATGGTAGAATACTATCTTGAATTTATAGATAGATTGTAGAAGAAGTTATACTACACCGAATAGTTCTATCTATAAATAAATATTAGAGAATAAATTTGCTCTATTATATATACATTTTTATTTTATAGTTAAATTGTTATTATTAGATTTCTTTTCTACTTGTATAAAATCGATGGCGGCTTGTACAGTAGTAATTTTTTCAGCTTCTTCGTCGGGAATTTCTATATTAAATTCTTCTTCTAGTGCCATTACTAATTCAACAGTGTCAAGTGAATCAGCCCCTAGATCATCAACAAAAGACGCACTATTTATAACCTCGTCTTTTTTTACACCTAATTGTTCTGCAATAATGGATTTTACTCTATCTTCGATGGTACTCATATCCTTTTCCTATAATAATAATTAGATTAATTACAACAATATATCATAAATTATACAATCACTCACTGTATTATAACATATACATTCCACCATTAATATGTATTGTTTCTCCAGTAATATATGAGGCTTCTTCAGAAGCAAAAAAAGCCACAATATTAGCAACTTCTTTAGGGCTTCCAAAACGTTTTATAGGTATTCTAGAAAGTATCTTTTTCAATTCTTCTTTCTCATATATTAATTTTTTACTCATATCGGTGGTAATAAAACCAGGTGATATTACGTTGACTGTAATACCCCAAGCAGCAACTTCTCTTGCGAGAGATTTACTGAAGCCAATGAGACCGGCTTTAGCCGCTGCGTAATTTGTTTGTCCAATATTTCCCATTGAACCTATAACAGAGCCAATAGTAAGAATTCTACCATATCGTCTTTTCATCATGAGACGCACGACTTCCTTTGAAAGACGAAATATAGAGGTTAAATTAATATCCAGAACAGATTGCCATTCTTCTTCTTTCATCCGTACTAATAATTTATCCTGAGTAATACCAGCATTATTTACCAATATATCAATATGATTCAATTCTTTTTGTATTGTTGTTAAAAAAGCATCTACAGAACTACGATGAGAAAGATTTAATTCTATTCCTTTTCCTTGTTTCTCTAAAAAATGATTGATACTCTCTACTCCTTGTTTACTAGTAGATGTACCAATAACTACCGCTCCTTTTTCTACCATAACTTCTGCTATTGCACGACCTATACCTCTACTAGCACCTGTTACCAATGCAAACCTACCCTGTAAAGACATATTCAAACCTAATATTAAATAAAGTTTCTTCAATCAGTAATAACATATATTTCAATAGAAATAAAACCGTTTCACCATTTTTTTCAAATTGATGGGATTATTAATTGTCTCACAAGAGAGATTATCAAGAATATATGGAATTAAATTTTTCAATATCTGTCCAGGACCTACCTCTATAAAAAACGTAATCCCTTGATTAGCAATATATCTAATTATTTCAGTCCAGCGCACTGGTCTGTATAATTGTTGTATTAAAGATTGACGAATTGCGTCTGGATGAGTCAAAATTTTTACATTCACATTATTAATTATAGGTAAGGTAGGGGAAGAAAAACAGATTCCATCCATGGCAGTATCGAGTTCTTTGGATATAGATTTCATTAATGTACAATGACTTGGTACACTAATAGGTAATTCTATCGTTCTTTTAGCGCCAGCTTTTTTACAAGCTATATTTACACGTTCGACGGCCTCTTTATGTCCAGAAATTACGGTTTGTTCTGGAGCATTATAACTAGCTATTTCCACAATCTGTTCATAACACAATTTTCTACAAATTTTTTCAATAATCTTACTATCCAGACCTAAAATTGCAGACATAGTACCAACATTCTTGGAAACCGCACATTGCATAAGTGAACCTCGTAATGCTACTAATTTGATAGCATCAGTAAAACTTAATACCTCCGCACATACTAATGCAGAATATTCACCTAGACTATGTCCTGCGATTATATCGGGATTTTTTTTACTAAAATTTTTCCATAATCGCCAAATAGCTACTGATGCTGTCAGTATAGCAGGTTGAGATTGACAAGTTTGGTTTAATTTTTCACTTGGACCATGTTGTACCAGATTCCATAAATCATAATCTAGAACTAATGATGCTTCATCAAAGGTAGATTTTATAATGGAATATTTTTGGGCCAATTCTGATAACATCCCAATTTTTTGAGAACCCTGTCCTGGAAATAACATAGCAAATCGATTCATAATCATACCTTACCTTGTTTAATATCGAAGAAGTGCTGAACCCCACGTAAATCCCCCACCAAATGCTTCTAATAAAATTAGTTGACCCGATTGAATACGACCATCTCTGACTGCCTCATCTAAAGCCAATGGAACTGAAGCAGCAGAAGTATTACCGTGTCTATCGAGTGTAACTATAACCTTTTCCATAGGAATAGCCATCCGTTTGGTAGTAGCTGTAATTATACGTAAATTAGCTTGATGAGGAATTAACCAATCTAATGCACTACAATCTAAATTATTAGCAATAAGAGTCTCACTGATAACTTGAGTTAATTCCATCACCGCTACTTTAAATACATCATTTCCTGACATTTCTAAATAAGAAATAGAAGAAGGATCAATACGATTTTGATAAGGTAACGTCAGTAAATTTCCATAGCATCCATCTGCATGTAAATGAGTAGAAATAATACCTGGATTGTCTGATTGACCTAGTAATACTGCACCTGCACCATCTCCAAATAGAATTAAAGTCCCCCTATCATTAGGATTTAAGGTATGGGTTAAAGTATCAGAACCGATGACTAATGCATAATTTATCAATCCATGTTTAATATATTGATCAGCTATACTTAAAGAATAAATAAATCCAGAACAAGCCGCAGATAAATCAAAAGCAATGGTATCAATACTTCCTAAATCTCTTTGTAATTGGCAAGCAGAACTTGGGAAAGCGTGACTAGAAGAAGTGGTTGCGACAATAATCATTCCTACCTGGTTTGCTTGAATTCCAGCCATATCTAATGCCGCTTCCGCGGCATAGAATCCCATATTAGAAACAGTCTCATGCGCACCGGCTATACGGCGTTCACGTATACCCGTACGAGCAACAATCCACTCATCTGAAGTATTCACCATTTTTTCTAAATCAAAATTAGATCGGATTTTTTGGGGAAGATAACTTCCAGTTCCAAGAATTTTACTAAACATGTATAATTATGTACTTTGTAAAAGTACTGTACTCAATCGTGCTGCTATACGTTCTGGAACATTTTTTTCTACTGCTTGAATTGCTTGTTCAATAGCAGCAGTAAATGCATGTTGATTAGCAGCGCCATGACTTTTTATAACAGTCCCTCTTAATCCTACTAAATAAGCACCATTGTACTGATCAGGATTCAGTTGAGAAATTTGACGATTTACAAAGAAATTTTTTATTAGAGATTTTATTTTTTTTTCTATTATAGAACTTTGATTGGAGGTGGATTGTATAAAGGATAGACAAAATCTTATTACACCTTCCATCGTTTTTAAGGTAATATTTCCAGAAAATCCGTCACAGACCATCACATCTGTCTTTCCGGTTAATAAATCATTAGCTTCGAGATATCCTATATAATTAATAGATTGAATCTGTTTTAATTTTTTAGCTGCTTGTTGAATATGATCCGGTCCTTTATTTTCTTCTTCTCCTATATTTAATAAAGCTACTCTTGGAGTATGTACTCCAATAATTTGTTCTGCAACAACCGATCCCATTAAAGCAAATTGTACAAGCATCGTACCGTCACATACAGCATTCGCACCTAGATCTAATAAAATAGTTTTACCCTTTTTTTTATGGGGTAAAACTACCATTAAAGCTGGACGATTGATCCCATTTAAAGGTTTTAGTATTAAAGTTGCTAATCCCATTAAAGATCCAGTATTTCCTGCACTAACACATGCTTGCACACGTCCAGATTGTATTAATTCAATTGCTAATCGCATAGATGTTCCTTTACTGGCACGTATTGCTTGTGATGGTTTAACATCATTAGCAATAACAGCATGAGCTGGAAATATTGTTAATCTTTCAGAAAGAATAGCATGATATTTTTTTAAATATGTATTAATTGTTATAGGATCACCAACGAGTATAATTTCAAGTTTGGGATATGATATTAATGCTTGTAATGCGGCGGGGACGGTTACAGCAGGACCAAAATCCCCCCCCATTGCATCTAATGAAAGAGATAATATTCTCAATATATTATTGTCCGTCCGTAATGATTTATTTAATATTAATTTTATGACCTCTATAAAACCCATCTTTTGTAAGATGATGGCGGCGATGAACTAAACCGGAAATTTTATCTATAGATAAAGTAGGGATAGTAAGAATATCATGAGATCTACGCATTCCACGTTTTGATCGACTCGATTTTTTTTTTGGTACTGCCATGAAGAAAAACCCTCCTATTAAAATATCTCTCAATAGAGCATATTCTTTTTAAACTTATAAAAGTTTTGTTAAAATACATTTACTGTAGCTTTATAATAATATTTATATATGCTAAATTATAAGATGTTAAAAAATAAATAAAAATATCAATTCGCCGTATTAATCAATACAAACAATATTCTACTATTAGAATAGTAAAAAATTAAACATTATTAAAGTAATAGTGATATATCTGCTATTTGTAATAATATTGTATGTAGTTTTTTAAGTAAAGTTAATCGATTGTTTTGTATCATCTTATCTTCTGTGAAAATAAAGACACTTTTAAAGAAAGACTCAATAACGTCTTGCATTGATATTATTTGCTGTAATAGTTCTTTATATTGAGCATTTTTAAAATAAAATGGTAATTTTTCTTGAAGTGTAATTAAAGCGTTTGCTAATTCTATCTCGTATTTTTCTTGTAGTAAAGAAAAAGAAAAATCTGTATTAAGTATATTATGAGATTTATTTAGAATATTAGCTATTCTTTTATATACGATTAAAATAACCGTAAATTCTTTTTTTCTGATAAAAAATTGAATTGCTTGTATTTTGGCATTAAAATGAAATGGTAAAATATAAGAAGTATGGCAAGCAAGTACTGCTTTAATAATATTATGTTCTCCTTTTGGATATAAATTAAAAAATCTATTTAATATAAAATTAACAGTTTCATCTGTTACATTTGTATTAATTAATTTAGTTTTATATAAACTGACTGTTTTTTTTATCATAGATTCTAAATCTAGTAGCAAACCTTTTTCTATAATTATACGCAATACTCCAATAGCGGCTCTACGAATCGCAAAAGGATCGCTTTCTCCTCTCGGATTCTTATATATTCCTAATATACCTACTATATTATCTATCTTATCTGCCAATGAAACTGCAGATGAGATTAGTGTGGTAGGTAAAATATCGTTAAAAAATCTAGGATAATATTGTTCTTTTTGTGCTAAAGCTATAGAATAAGATTCTCCATCTTGAATAGCATAATGCATTCCTATAATACCTTGCATACTAGGAAATTCGGTTACCATATGAGTAACTAAATCACATTTAGAGAGTAGTCCTGCTCTTTTTGTTTCCTGAATATTAGCATGAATTTTTTTTCCAATCCAAACTGATAAATGTTTAATACGAATACTTTTTTCATAGAGAGAACCTAGATTTTCATGAAATATAATATTATTTAATTTTAATAAGTATTCTTCTAAACGTTGATTAGTATCCTTTTTTATAAAAAATTCAGTATCTATGAGCCTATAATGTAATGTTTTTTCATTCCCAGAAATAACCTGTTCTGGATTCAAAGATTTAATATTAGATACCAATATAAAATAGGGCAGAAGTGTTCCATTTTTATTATAAATTGGAAAATATTTTTTTTCATTTTTCATAATGAAAATTAACACTTCGACCGGTATTTTTAAAAATTTTTTATGAAAATGACCTAGTAAAACTACAGGCCATTCCACTAATGAAGTAATTTCGTCAATAAAATCTTCATCTGTAATATTTACCATTCCTCCAATTTTTTTCACTTGTATTTCAATTTCATCAAGAATGATATTTTTTCGATGTGTATGATCTGCTATCACTTTTCCCTCTTTAAATAAGAGAGGTATATAATTATTTGCATGATCTAATATAATATTTTCTTTTCCGATGAAACGATGACCTTGTAATATTCTATCCGAAGGGATACCTAAAATGGTTCCTGGAATAATTTGATTATCTAATAACAAAGTAATAGTATGAACTGGACGAATAAATTTGATATTGCCCATACCCCATCTCATGGATTTGGAAATCGATAATTTTTTGATGGTATTTTTCACTATATCTAATAGTAAAAATTTTACTAATTGTCCCTTAGATAAAAATTTATAAATTAATTTTCCATTATTAGTAGGCAGTTGATGAAGTTGATCTATTGTTAGTCCTAAATTTCTTCCCCATTTTATTATAGATGGATTGAATTTAAGATTTGACAATCTCGGACTAATTTTTTCAAGATAAATATCTTCTTGTTTTTCATTTAAGTTAGATACTTGTAGTGCTAAACGACGAGGCGTAGAAAAATAATGAATTTTTTCATAACCGATTCGATAATCAGTTAATGCAATACTAAGATGATTAGCAAAATCTTTTGATAGAGAATATGCTAATTTAGGAGGTAATTCTTCTGTACCGATTTCTATTAAAAAAGTATATTTATTCATAACATAAAAAGAATTTATAGTACTACTATATTGAAGTAGAATAATATGTTTTCGCTATTATCTTTGTTAACGTACAAAGGCGTAATACATAATTTTGTCTTTCTGTAACGGATATAGCCTTACGGGATTCTAATAAATTAAAGCAATGAATCGCTTTAAGAAGATATTCATAAGCAGGGAAAAGAAGAGGAGGATTTAATTTTAATAAATTCATGGATTCTTTCTCATAGTGATTAAAAGAAGCTAATAAAAAATGGATATCTGCATACTTAAAATTATAGGCGGAATATTCTACTTCTTTTTGAAAGAATATATCACCATAAGTAATTTTACCGATATCAGAAATATTATTCCATACTACATCATAAATAGAATCTATATTCTGTAAATACATAGCTAATCTTTCAAGACCGTAAGTAATTTCACCTGTTATGGGATTACACTCTAATCCTCCCATTTGTTGAAAATAAGTAAATTGGGTTATTTCCATTCCATCAAGCCATACTTCCCATCCTATTCCCCATGCACCTAGTGTAGGATTTTCCCAATTATCTTCAATAAAACGAATATCGTGTATTTGTAAATCTAATCCAATTGCTACTAAAGAGTCGAGATATAATTTTTGTATATTTATAGGCGAGGGTTTGATAACAACTTGAAATTGGTAATAATGTTGTAATCGATTAGGATTTTTTCCATATCTACCGTCTGTTGGACGTCTTGATGCTTGTACATAAGCAAATGCAATAGGTTTTGAACCTAATGCTTTTAAAAATGTCATAGGATGTGAGGTCCCTGCACCAACTTCGATATCCAATGGTTGGATAATTGTACAACCCTGATTTTTCCAATATTGCTGAAGGTTAAAAATAATTTCTTGAAAAGTCTGCACTTTTTTAGATTGATTCATACTACTACATTCTTTTTATTAGATAGGTAAATTTTTATATATTATGTTATTTTTAATCATTATGAATGATAATGATATAAATTCACTTGTATATTATCAATTAATCTAGTTTTCTCTATCCAAACAGAGAATAATATTACTAATCTTTGAGTAGTAGATGTAGGAAGTGTTAATGTATCAGCATCACATATTTCTAAAGAATCTGGTATTAGTCCTTGTTTATTTAGTTGTAACGCGGCTTCTTTTAATAAAAGATCGTATCTCATTTCACCCTTTTTTATTCTTTTTGCAAGATATAACATTACTTTATACAATATTGGTGCTTTATTACGTTGGGATTGACTAAGAAAACGATTCCTAGAACTTAGTGCTAATCCATCATTAGCTCTGACTGTAGGTATACCAATAACTTGAATATCATAATTTAGATCTTGAACTAATTGACGGATTAAAAAAAGTTGTTGAAAATCTTTTTCTCCGAAAAAAACTATATTAGGTTTTATTAAATTAAACAATTTACTTATAATTGTAGCCACCCCTCTAAAATGACCTGGTCTACTTTTTCCTTCTAGTATAGAAGTAATATTAGGTACTTCTATAAAACTTTGAGTTTCTAGTCCTTTGGGATACATAACTTTATTCTCTATTGGAGAAAAAACTATATCAATATTATGACTTAATAATTTTTCATAATCTTCTTGTAAGGTACGAGGATAAGATTCTAAATCATTCTTACAATTAAATTGCATAGGATTAATAAAAATACTCACTATGACAATATCTGCTTGTGCTTTTGCGGATTTTACTAAAGACATGTGTCCTGCGTGTAAATTTCCCATAGTAGGAACTAGAGCGATACATTTATTTTTCTGATGTAATTTTTTTAATATTTGAGATAAAATATTAGGATGATCAATAATAATCACACTATTCCTCTCTGCTCTGACTTAATGAAAACTATGTTGTATAGAAGGAAAGAGGCCCGTTTCTACTTCTTTTATATAAAGTTGAATAGCCATAGCAATACTTCCACCTTGTTGTAATAGAAAATTTTTAGCAAAAGAAGGAGCATGCTTATCAGTAATTCCAAGAATATCTTGCATAACTAAAATTTGTCCATCAGTATACGAACCTGATCCTATACCAATTACTGGAATTTTTAAGGATTGAGTAATATTTTTTGCTAATTCTATGGGGACACATTCTAAAACTAATAGTTGAATTCCTGCTTTTTCTAAAGCTATAGCATCATTTAATAATATTTCAGCACTATCTTTATCACGTCCTTGAATTTTATAACCACCTAAAATATTAACGGATTGAGGAGTTAATCCAATATGACCACAAACGGGAATTGATTGTATAGTAAGTTTTTTTATAATACCAGTCAATCTACTTCCTCCTTCTAATTTAATCATATTAGCACCTACACGCATTAATTTTGCAGCACTATCACAAGCTTGACTCCAAGTAGTATAAGTCATAAATGGTAAGTCAGCTAATAAAAAACAGCTTGGAGCTCCTCTTCTAACACAACGGGTATGATAAATCATCTCTTTTAATGTAACTGGTATAGTGGAATTATGACCTTGTATAGTCATCCCTAATGAATCTCCTACCAGTATTACCTCAATGCCATTGAGTGCAAATAAATGAGCAAAGCTAGCATCATATGCAGTAATTACAGCAAATTTTCTTTTTTGTTTCCAACTTTGCACATTCGAAATAGTAATACTTTTCTTCATATGAAATCTCTTTCTATATATTTTCAAATAAATTATTTTTAATATAACATTATATAAAATAATGAAATATTAATTAGTAGTAACATAATCTATGTATATTATCCCAATATTGTAAAGTATTAAAATCTTGAATCAATCTCTTTTTTATTTTTTCTTTTTGTAATAAATTCATTGGATAATCTAATTCATACAATGGATATAGTACAAATAAACGATTATAGATATCATAGTGTGGTATGATTAATCGAGAATTTTTTATTCTATCTTCTCCAAATAATAAAATATCTATATCTATTGAACGAGGACCCCAACGTTGTTGTCTAATACGTCCTTGTTGATTTTCAATTTTTTGAATATAATATAGTAGAATTTGAGGATTAAGAGAGGTATCTAACATGACAACTATATTAAGAAAATCCGGTTGATTTTGAGGTCCCATTGGACGACTACGATACCAAGAAGAAGAAGCGATTAAATTAGTATTAGGTAAATCACTAATTGCTTTTAGAGCAGTGTTGATCTGATATTCAGGATTAGCTATATTGCTACCAAGAGATAAATAGATACGTTTCATTATTTTATGATCCAAAATTTTATTATTGTAGAAAATTTAAAAAAATAATATTATGACTATAAAATTGATTGTAGGATTATCAAATTACGGAAATCAATATACTTTTACACGTCATAATGCTGGTGCTTGGTATCTAAAAAAATTAGTTGAATTAAATGGTTCTATTAAAAAACGTATTTTTGAAGAGAAAAAGCATCTTTTAGCTTGTATAAATCATATGATTTTATATGATAAAATTATATATCTATTATTACCTATGACCTCAATGAATATCAGTGGACAATCTGTTTTAGCAGTTAAAAATTTTTATAGAATTTTATCACAAGAGATTTTAATAGTACATGATGATTTAGATTTATTACCAGGTATTGTTAAATTACAATTAGGAGGGAGTCATGGAGGACATAATGGATTGAAAAGTATTATTCAATATTTAGGATATGAAATGAATTTTTATCGTTTAAGAATTGGTATAGGTCGTCCTGATAAAAAAAATAAAAAGAATATTGCTAGTTTTGTACTTGGAACCCCATTATTATCAGAAAAAATTTTAATTGAAGAAGCTATTCATAGAGCTATAAATTGTACTTATATACTAGTCAAAGATGGGATAGAAAAGGCAATGCAAAGATTAAATAAAAAAAATAATTATTCTCTTTAAGAAAAAAGTGAAAATTAGTCTAATAAAAAAATGATATTTTTATGGTATGGAAATGTGGGATTATTGGATTACCAAATGTAGGTAAATCTACTCTTTTTAATATTTTAACAGATTCATATGCAAAAGTGGGAAATTTTCCTTTTTGTACTATTCATCCCAATATTGGAAAAATATTCTTATTTGATTCTCGAGCTTATGAGATTTCTAAGATTATAGAAGTTAAAAAAATTTTTTTTTCATATATAGAATTTATTGATATAGCTGGTTTAATAAAAGGCTCGGCATATGGACAAGGATTAGGTAATCTATTTTTATCAAAAATTCGTGAAAATCACATGATTTGTCATGTAGTCCGATGTTTCGACAATCAAGATATTATTCATGTAAATAATAGGATTGATCCATTAGAGGATATTAATATTGTTAATACTGAACTTTTATTAGCCGATATAGATTTTTGTGAAAAAATCATTTTAAAAATAAAAAATACTAGTAAAAATTTTAATAAGTTTGATAATTTTAAATTATCAGTTTTAGAAAGATGTTTGTATCTTTTTAATAAAGGTATATTATTAAATACTGTAAAATGGAACAAAGAGGAAAATCTTTTTATTCAAAGTCTAAATTTTTTAACTCTTAAACCTATTGTATATATAGCTAATATAGGGAGAATTTCTACAAAAAAAAGTGATCAGTATTTAAATATAATAAAAAAATTTACTCAATCTATCGTCATTCCAATTTGTATAGAAAAAGAACAGGAATATTCTCAGTCTAGAAAAGAAAATTTAAATTTTTTTTCTTTGATTTCACAAAAAAAATCCTCTTTATATTATTTAATTCAATCTATTTATACTTTACTAAAATTATGTACTTTTTTTACTTATAATAATAATGAGGTACGTGCTTGGACTATACCTATTGGGACTATTGCTTTACAAGCAGCTCGTCTTATCCATAGTAGTTTTGAAAAAAGATTTATACGTGCTCAAATTATTAATTTTGATGATTATATTTTGTGTAAAGGAAAAAAAAATGCAAGAGTAATGGGTAAAGTACGTATAGAAAGTAAGAATTATACAGTGAAAGATGGAGATATCATTCAATTTTTACTTAGTAAATAGGGTTAGATATGAAGGAAAAATTATCTTGGAAAGATTTTTTTGAGGAAGAAAAAAAATTAAATTATTTTAAAAATATATTAGATAATATTATTAGAGCGCGTTCTTTAGGAATAAAAATATATCCTCGACAACAAGATATATTTAATGCTTTTCATTATACCGAATTACACGAAGTTAAAGTAGTTATTATTGGACAAGATCCTTATCATGGTCCCCATCAAGCGGATGGATTAGCTTTTTCTGTTAGACATGGGGTTCCCATCCCTCCTTCATTAAGAAATATTTATAAAGAATTGTCTCAAGATGTACCTAATTTTATTAGGCCTAATCATGGATGTTTATATAGTTGGTCTAAACAAGGTGTAATGTTATTAAATTCTATACTTACCGTTGAATCAGGTAAAGCTGGCTCCCACGCTAACTTAGGATGGCTAACCTTTACTGATAAAGTGATAGATATAATTAATTACTACTTAGAAGATATTATTTTTTTACTATGGGGAAGTTATGCGCAAAAAAAAGGAAGAATTATCAATAGAAAAAAACATATTGTTTTGAATGCCGCTCATCCTTCCCCTCTTTCTAATCGTAGTTTTTTAGGATCACATCATTTTTCTACTGTTAATAAAATTTTACTTACAAGAAAGAAATCTATAATAGATTGGTCTATATATTAAATAAATTATTTTTATTTATTATTATCTTGATCTATTTCTATGGATTTAGATACTGTAACCATTGCAGGTCGTATAAGGCGATTATGTAGAAGATATCCTTTTTGTATCATTTTTATCACAGAATTAGGTTGATATTCTTTTGATTCTATAGTATTTATAGCTTCATGAATTTGAGGATTAAATGGAATATTAACTTTATCAATTATATCTAGACCAAATTTTTTCATCGTATCTAAAAAAGATTTTAGAGTCAGTTCTATACCTTCAATAATAGATGATTGTTTATTATTTTCCATTTTATTAGATATTTCTAATGTACGTTCTAAGCTATCAATAACAGGCAATAATTCACTAATAAAGCGTTCTAGAGAAAATTTATGCACCTTTTCTATTTCAAGTAGACTTCTTTTTCTAATATTTTCTAATTCTGCTCTTGTTCTTAATAGACTCTCATGTTCACGTTTTTGAATTTCATGAATTTCTTTTTCTAATTCAGCAATTCTATCTTTATCAGAATATTGTTTATCTTTTTGTTTGTCTTTTTGATCGATTTGATTATTTTGTATTGTATTTTCTTGTATAATTGAATCATCAGTAATTTCTTTTTCTGTATTAGGCATTCTCATTCTCCACGTATTTAGTTTCGTACTAAAACAAGGAAGGTATTATTAGAAATTAAAAAATAAAAAGAAATTTTAATATGTAATTTTAAAAAAATCAAGTAAGGAATTAAATAAAAATGACTACTTTGTTTCGTACTATTGGTATCATTGGTCATTTATCCCATCCTAAAATTTTATCTACTCATAAAATTTTATATCACTGGCTTATTAAAAAAGGTATGAATGTTATTATCGAACATAATATTGCTAAAAATTTAAATTTAATGCGAGCAAATATAGGAAATGTATCTAAAATTGGACAACATGCAGATTTAGCTATTATTATAGGAGGTGATGGAAATATGCTAAGCGCTGCACGTAAATTAGCATTGTATGATGCTAAGATTATTGGTGTAAATCGTGGTAATTTAGGTTTTCTTACAGATTTAGATCCTTTTTCTTTAAAGAAACAATTATCTAATGTACTATTAGGTAAATATTATAATGAAAAAAGATTTTTGTTAGAAGTAGAAGTTTGTAGAAGAGATACAAAACTTAATAAAATTAAGACCGTTATAAATGAAATAGTATTACATTCTGCAAAAATAGCACAAATGATCGAATTTGAAGTATATATTGATAAATTATTTGCTTTTTCTCAAAGATCAGATGGTTTAATTATTTCTACTCCGACTGGATCTACTGCTTATTCACTATCGGCTGGGGGACCAATTCTTATACCAACTTTAGATGCTATTGTTTTAGTCCCAATGTTTCCTCATACTTTATCATCTAGGCCATTAGTAGTTAATAGTACTAGTACCATTCAATTAAAGTTTATTAAAAAAAAATTAGATTTAAGAATAACATGTGATAATCAAATTACTTTACCCATAAAAAAAGAGGAGGAAATTTTCATAAAACGAAGTAAATGTTCTTTAAATCTTATTCATCCTCATAATTATAATTATTTTAATACATTGAGCAGTAAGTTAGGTTGGTCTAAAAAATTATTTTAAATCATGTTCTATATATATATAATAGATTCATCTACTACGGAAGATAATACGTCCCTTACTTAAATCATATGGAGTGAGTTCTATAGTAACTTTGTCTCCTGTTAAAATCTTAATATAATTTTTACGCATTCGACCTGATATATGTGCTGTTACTATATGTCCATTTTCCAATTCAACTCGGAACATAGTATTAGGTAATGTATCTAATACAGTTCCTTGTATCTCAATATTATCTTCTTTAGTCATAAAATTTCCTCTATATCTATAATAGTTATTATAACAAATAATAATAAAATTAGTTTATGATTGCGAAATATTTTTAAATAAAAAGTTATAAAAGAAGTTTTTCTTTCAATCTCTTACTCTTATAAACTACTACATTAATATTGGAGAATAAATGCAGAGTATTATTAAAAAATTTTTTAGATTTTTTATTTTCTTTGGGTATGTAATAGGTTTTATTAATAAAATGATTTTAAGCCTACTCACTATAGGAATAATTCTTATAATTACAATGACTTATTTAAAAAATTCTAATAATCAAAAAATAAGACAAGGCGCTTTAGTAATTGATATCGCAGGTATAATAGTTGATAAATCCGTACATAAAAAATTATCTCAATTAAATCAAATTAATTTTTATCAAAATAATAATTTACAAGAAAATTCACTATTTAAAATTATCCAGATTTTATATCAAGCAAAATCTGATCCCTTAATTCAGGGATTAATTCTATCATTAAAAAACTTTAGTGGAACTGATCAAGCTACTCTTCATTATATAGGAAAAGTTTTAAATGATTTCAAAAAAACTGGGAAACCTATTTATGCTATTGGTTCTCAATATAGTCAAAATCAATATTTCTTAGCTAGTTATGCTAATAAAATTTATTTAAATCCGCAAGGTATGGTGGATATACGGGGTATGGCTACTAATAGTTTATATTATAATACTTTTTTTAAAAATTTAAAAATTAATACTCACATTTTTCGTGTAGGTTCTTATAAATCTGCTGTTGAGCCTTTTTTATTAGATAATATGTCAGATGCTGTTAGAAAAGTTAATACCCATTGGATAAAACAAATGTGGCAACACTATCTCTCAATTGTTGCCTATAATAGGAACATTGATTTAGAAAAATTTTTTCCAGATACTAAAGATCTGTTAAAAAAATTACATGAACTTAATGGGGATACAGCTAAATTTGCATTAGAAAATAAGTGGGTAGATGTAATAGCAACAGATGCTGATATTGAAGAAGAAATGATAAAAATATTTGGTTTTGACAAAAAAAATAGATCTTTTAATAAAATTTATCTTCATGAATATGAAAAAAGATTATTTTATCATAAAGGAAAAAAAGAGAATAAAATAGCTATTATTTTTGTAAATGGAATTATTTTTAATGGACAAGAAATATCAGGTTATGCAGGTAGTGATACCATTATCAATCAAATTCGATTAGCGCGTTTTAATCCAGAAATTAAAGCGATTATTATTCGTGTTAATAGTCCAGGAGGAAGTCTTCATGCGTCTGAAATGATTCGATCAGAAATTATGACAGTAAGGAAATTTGGCAAACCCATTATAATTTCTATGGGAGGATTAGCTGCCTCTGGAGGATATTGGATATCTATGTCAGCTAATACAATTATAGCGAGTCCTGTAACTTTGACGGGATCTATAGGTATCTTTGGAATAATTCATACTCTTGAAAATTCACTCCACGCTATAGGTATTCATGAAGATGGGGTCTCTACTTCTACTTTAGCAAATATATCGGTGTCTAAAGCATTACCTAAAGAATTTGCAGATTTTATGCAACTTAGTGTAGAAAATGGTTATAATACATTTATAAAATTAGTATCTCAAAATAGAAATAAAACTATTGAAGATATTGAAAAATTAAGTCAGGGAAGAATATGGACTGGGAAAGATGCTTTTGAGCAAGGATTAATTGATCAATTAGGAGATTTTGATGATGCTGTTAAAGAAGCAGCTAAATTAGCTAATTTGAAAAAATATACATTATACTGGTATATAGATAAACCTACATTACTATATAAAATAGTAAATCAATTTAGTAATTATCTTAATATTTCTAATATTATAGATGATGCTAAAAAAGATAATAATATTTTAAATCAAATTATATCAGTAGTTTCTAATAAACAGATTATATGGAATGATCCAAGAAACCGATATGCCTTGTGTGTTACTTGCTTTCAATATTATAAAATTATGTAGATAAGGAGTAATATATTGGAAAGATATTTAGTAGGTGGAGCAGTACGTGATACGCTATTAAACCTTCCTGTTAAAGAAAAAGATTGGGTAGTTATTGGAAAAACACCAGAAGAAATGTTAAAAGCAGGTTATCAACAAGTAGGAAAAGATTTTCCAGTTTTTTTAGATCCTAATACTTCTGAAGAACATGCTCTTGCTAGAGTAGAATTAAAATCTGGGAAAGGATATCATGGCTTTGTCTGTCATACTTCTCCAAATGTTACTTTAGAGGAAGATTTGGGTAGACGTGATTTAACAATTAATGCTATAGCAATTGATAAAAATGGGAAGTTAATTGATCCATATCATGGTCAAGAAGATATAAATGATCGTTTATTGCGTCATGTATCAGATGCTTTTATTGAAGATCCACTTCGTTTATTACGTGTAGCTAGATTTGCGGCTAGATTTGCTTATCTCAATTTTAAAATTGCATCAGAAACGATGTTAATTATGCAAAACATGACAAATGAAATAAAATTTTTATCTCCAGAAAGAATTTGGAAAGAAACAGAAAGAGCATTAAAGACGTTTAATCCAGAAATATATTTTCAAGTATTACGACAATGTGGAGCTCTAAAAATTTTATTTAAAGAAATTGATATTTTATTTAATATTCCTTATTTTATCAATGGGGATACGAAAATAAATATGGGGATACATGCTCTTATGACATTATCAGAGATATCAAAGTTTACTGATAATATTGGATTACGTTTTGCAGCTCTATGCCATGATTTAGATAAAGGTATTAACTATTGTGATAATAACAACGTATGTTTACGTAAAAATCATTCTAAAAAATTAGGAGTAAAATTAGTAGAAACTATGTGTAAACGCTTACGTATTCCTAATTTAGTTAGTCAACTAACTCAAATTGCAGTGAAATATCATGAAGTATTACATAATATTTTGATTCTATCATCATATTCAATAATTACATTATTTGATAAAATAGATGTTTGGCGACGTCCAGAACGTTTAGAACAACTCATTCTAATAGCAGAATCTGACTTTAGAGTAAGAGATAATTCATCAAAAAAAATATCTTATCCACAGGCTGATTTTATTCGTAAAGCTTATCGTTTAGTAAAAAATATACATGTAAGAAAAGTAATAGAAGATGGATTTATAGGATCGGCTATTAATAGAGAAATTCATAAAAGAAGAGAACAAGTTTTATCTATTTGGAGAAAACAATAAATAAATTAATGATTCTATTAAAAAATAAAAATTAATGTCAAGATTAAATTTACTCTATTATCCAGATAATAGATTACGTCAAATTGCTCATAGAGTGGAGCATATTAATGAAGAGATTAAATCTATCATTAATGATATGTTTGAAACTATGTATGCAGAAAAAGGAATTGGATTAGCTTCCACTCAAGTAAATATTCATAAACAGATTATCGTCATCGATATATCTGAGAATAAGAATCAACGTTTGGTATTAATTAATCCTAAAATTTTAAAAAAAAGTGGAAAAATTTGTATTCAAGAAGGATGTTTATCCATTCCTCAATATAGAGGGTTTGTATCTAGATCAAGAATAATTAGAGTTCAAGCACTTGATCAAAATGGAAAAAATATCTTATTTAATGCGAAAAATCTATTAGCAGTTTGTATTCAACATGAAATGGATCATTTAATAGGTAAACTTTTTATTGATTCTCTCTCAGAAACTTATAATTAGAGTAAAATTAGGGATGTTGAGTTCATTACGTATTATTTTTGCTGGTACTCCAGAGTTTGCTACTCAGCATTTATATACTTTATTTCATTATTCTCATCATAAAATCATTGCTGTTTTTACTAAACCAGATAGCTTCTCTGGAAGAGGAAAACATTTGATTATGAGCTCGGTAAAAAGTTTTGCATTGGAAAAAAAATTAGCAATATTTCAACCTTTATCTCTAAATACCTCTGAAACAATCCATCAAATAGCAGAATTTAATCCAGATATTATAGTAGTAGTTGCTTATGGATTACTTATTCCTAAAATCATATTAGATTTACCCAAATTTGGTTGTATTAATGTACATGCTTCTCTTTTACCTAGATGGAGAGGAGCGGCTCCTATTCAAAGAGCAATTATTGCAGGTGATAGTGAAACGGGTATTTCTATTATTCAAATGAATTCAGAAATCGATTCTGGTGATATTATATATCAAGTTCGTTGTAATATCTTTCAAAATGATACAAGCAAAAAATTATATGATAGGTTGGCTTATATAGGTGCTAATGCTCTTTTAGAAGTATTAGATAATATATCAAAAGGAAATTCTATGATTAGCCATTCACAAAATGAAATTTTATCTACTTACGCCAAAAAAATAAGTAAGAAAGAAGCTAAAATAAACTGGACATTATCTGCAAAACAGATAGTACGTTATGTACGTGCTTTTAATCCCTGGCCTATTAGTTTTTTTACATTAAATGATAAGAATATGAATATAAAAGTTATAGATGCGCAGATACTATCCGTTAATACTTCTATTAGAAATAGATTCTCTAAACCTGGAACGATATCAGCTACTAATGAAGATGGGATTCAAGTTGTAACAGGTGATGGTATATTAAATTTAACGTTACTACAACAACCTGGAAAAAAAGTAGTCTCTGCTAAAGATATGCTTAATTCAAAGAAAGATTGGTTCAATCCTGGTATTATTTTGAATTAATATAAAATAAGTCTCTATCTACCTACTCATATATGAGTTTATTTATTAAGCCGGATTGTCAATATCTATAAAATGAGTATTAAGATTAAATTTTTTATTTAACCAATCTCCAAGAGATTGAATTCCTCCTCTTTCAGTAGCATGATGGCCTGCAACATAAAAGTGTATATTCATTTCTCTAACAATATGAATAGTTGGTTCTGATAATTCTCCACTAATAAATGCATCAATACCTAATTTTACTGCTTGTTCTATAAATTGTTGTCCGCTTCCTGAACATAAAGCTATGGTTTTTATGGAATCTAATGCATGATCACCATGATAATATAATACATTACGATTTAGTATCTGTGTTAGTTTGCTACGTAAAACTTCTCCTATGATAGGTTTTTCAAAATTTCCTAAAAAGAAAGGGAAGGAAAAGTTGGTACTTATTGGTTTGATATTAAGTATATTGGCTAATGTAATATTATTACCAAGTGACGGATGTATATCTAAAGGTAAATGCCAAGCATATAGATTAATATCATTACATAATATTGTTTTTAATCTTTGACGTTTCATATTATGAATAACAGGGGATTCTTTTTTCCAAAAGAATCCATGATGCACTATTATTGCATCAGCGTTTTTTTCTAATGCATAATTTAATAATTTTTGACAGGCAGTTACACCAAGTATGATATTATTTACTTCTTCCTTTCCTTCTACTTGTAAACCATTAGGAACAAAATCTTGTATCGTTTGACTATTTAATTTCTGATTAATAATATTTTCTAATTTAAAATTATTCATAATGTTCTCTAATGTTTGTTCTCTTATAAGAAACTCAAAAATTTTTTCATATTGATTATTAGTAATTATACCTATATTTCGATAAAATATCTAGCTAGGATAATATGATTAAATCTAATATTAATTGTCTAAAATGAATTTTTTATTGTTTTATATAAGTCTTCGTTATGTTCAAAGTTATTCCAATCGTTTTTATCTTTTTATTAAATGTTTTTCAATATCTGGTATAGCAATAGGTGTGATGGTATTAACTATTGTAATATCAGTAATGAATGGGTTAGAGAATGAATTTAAAATTCATAATATGAGATTTATTCCTCATATAGTAATTACAACTAAAAAAGGTTGGTTAAATACTCAAGAAATATCTATTTCATCTTTGATTGGTTGTAAAAATATATTATATATTACACCTTTCATTACTGGTGATGTTCTTTTGCAAAATCAAAAAAATATTACTAATGGAACATTAGTAGGAATTAATACTTCTGATCCAGAACCTATTTCTAATTATTTAATTAATGCTTGTATAAAACAGTTAGTATCCGGTGAATATAAAGTATTTTTAGGATCTGAACTTGCTAATCGTCTTGATCTGAAAAAAGGCGATAAAGTTAAATTAATTACTTCTATTAAACAATATACTCCTATTGGATCTATTTTTTTACAAAAGATATTTACTGTAGCGGGAATATATTATACCAATACTGAGGTAGACTCTTATCAATTACTTCTTCATATTAACGATGCAGCCGCATTAATGCATTATCCTAATGGATGTGTAACAGGTTGGCGTTTGTGGTTGAAGAATCCAATAAATCCAAGATATTTTTTTTCTATTCCCCCCAATTTAATTTGTAAAGACTTTCGTACAAATAAATTAATGTTAATTCAGGCCATACAAATGGAAAAGAAAATAATAATGATAATTATATTTTTTATTATTTTAATAGCTATTTTTAATATAATTATAATATTAATTATGTTTATCATAGATAAAAAAAATGAAATTGCAATATTAAAAGCTCAAGGTTTAAAAAATAAAAGCATTATGATGATTTTCATAATTTATGGTATTATAATAAGTATTATTGGGATTATTTTGGGTTTAATTTTTGGAATATTTTTACTAAAAAATATTGAAATATTACTAGTATTAATGAAATTAATAGGAATTGTTTCAAAAACAACCAATATTATTATACCAGTTAGTATTAATATTTCACAGATTATTTTTTTAATTATGATAATAATATCGCTCACTTTTATTATAGGAATTTATCCTTCTTGGTATGCCACTACTATTAAACCTTCTAAATGTTTAAGATAAACAATTCTTTTTTATTACAATGTATTCATATAAAGAAATTTTATCAAATTAAGAATTCAAATATAGAAATTCTACATGATATTAATTTTTCAATTAGATCAGGTGAAACAGTTTCTATAGTTGGACATTCTGGTTCTGGTAAAAGTACTTTACTTCATTTAATGAGTGGATTAGAAACTCCTAATGACGGGAGCATTATATTTGAAGAGAAAAATTTAAATGATATGTCTTCTGATGCTTGTGCAAATTTAAGAAATCGTAATATTGGGTTTATTTATCAATTTCATCATCTTTTATTAGATTTTACCGTATTAGAAAATATAGCAATGCCATTGATGATAGGTGGTATTCAATCTAAATTGGCAAATCATTCCGCTTATGAAATGCTAAATTTAGTGGGATTAAGTAAGAAATATATAGAAAGATATCCATATGAATTATCAGGTGGAGAACGTCAACGTGTTGCTATAGCAAGAGCATTAGTAAATCATCCTAAACTTATTTTAGCAGATGAACCTACTGGTAATTTAGATTATAAAAATTCCGAGAATATCTTTCAATTATTAATGGAATTTAATAAAAATTACAATACAGCTTTAATTATGGTAACTCATGATTTAACATTAGCTAATCGTTTAAATCGTCAATTTGAAATGCGTAATGGAAGGTTAAATATTTATAATCCTAATTAATAAATAAATTATAATATTATGAGATGGACATTAAATATCGCATTACGTTTTATTCAAGGTCAGAAACGAGAATCTATATCCTTATTAATTTTATCTCTCGCAATTGTTAGTATTAGTTTAAGTATGATAGTAATTATTGTTTGTCTTAGTACTATAAATGGTTTTGATTTAGAATTACATGAACGTATTTTAGCAGTAATTCCTCATGGAGAGATTGAACCAGTTACTCCATATATCAATAACTGGAAAGATATAATCAATAAAATTACAAAAGTACCAGATATTATTACTGTTTTTCCTTATATAAATTTTACTGGTTTAATAGAAAGAGGGGATAAATGGCATAATATACAAATCAAAGGTATCACACACATTCATAATCTCACTCGTAATCTTCAATGGGATTTTTCTATAGGTAAGCAACAAGCTCTTATTGGAGAAGGACTTGCTAATATTTTGCAGGTTAATCTAAATGATTATTTAAGTGTTATAATTCCTGATTATGATAGTAATTGTTTATCTTTTAAACGTATTTATCTTAAGATAATAAAGATTATCTCTCTAGGTAGTTATATAGATAATAATTTATTATTAGTTCCTTTATCAGATGCTCAATATTATTTAAATATAGGATATAATGATGTTACAGGTATTGCTATTAAAGTATATGATGCTTATCATATCGATAAGATATTATATCTTATTGGAAAAGATATTGGAAATATAATCAATAAACCTGTATATATTAATAGTTGGATATCAAATTATGGTTATATGTATTATGATATTCAAACTATGCGGATAGTTCTTTATATTACCGCTATTTTTATGATAGTTCTTGCTTTTTTTAGTATTACCTCTACCTTAATGTTAATCGTTAAAGTTCGAGCAAAAGATATAGCTATATTACATATTTTAGGTACTACGCATAAATTAATATCTATTATTTTCATTTGGTATGGATTTATCATTGGAATAATAGGAAGTATAATAGGTATACTATTAGGTGTAACTTTTACTCTTAATTTAAATATATTACGAGAATGGATAGAATTCATTCTGAATCGTAATCTATTACCCAATGATATTTACTTTGTTAATTTTATTCCCGTGAAATTATGCTGGATATCTATAGTAAATTTATTACTAATTGGATTAGTATTAAGTATATTAGCTAGTTGGTATCCCGCTCGACGTGCTATTCGTTTTAAAATAAATCTATAAATATACTAACAAAAATAATTCAATAAAATATTTAAGGAAGGAAGATATGTCGGTACAAAATTTACCTATTCGTGTTGCCATAACCGGAGCTGGAGGAAGAATGGGTTGTCAATTATTAAGCGAGATAAAAAAATCAGAAAACGTTATTTTAGGAGGAGCTTTAGAAAATCGTCATTCTCATTTAATTGGTAGTATCATTTCATCCGAATCTAATATAAAAATTACGAGTGAAATTAATGAAATAAAAAATGATTTTGATGTATTGATTGATTTTAGTAATCCAGAATCAACGATGTTTTATTTAGATTTTTGTTTAAAAAATAAAAAAAAGATGATTATAGGAACAACTGGATTTAATAATGAACAAATTTCCTCTATAAAATCAGTATCCGAGAATATAAGTATTGTATTATCTGCCAATTTTAGTATTGGAGTAAATGTCATGTTAAGACTTTTAGAACAAACTGCTAAAATTATGGGTAAACAATGTGATATTGAAATTATAGAAATACATCATAGAAAAAAAATAGATGCTCCTTCAGGTACAGCATTAACTATGGGTAAAACTATTGCCGATACTTTAAATTTAAATTTTAATGATTGTGCAATTTATGGAAGAAATGGACAAGAAACAACTATAAGAAAAAATAATACTATTGGGTTTTCTAGTATCCGTGCAGGCGATATTGTTGGAGAACATACGGTTATTTTTGCAAATGATGGGGAAAGGATTGAAATTACACACAAAGCATCTAGCCGTTCAACATTTGCTAATGGAGCTATTAAAGCGGCTATTTGGATATCGGATAAAGATAACGGATTATTTGATATGTCTAAAGTATTAAATCTATATAAAGAGTAATAATATAATATTAAATTTTATAGTATAAAACGACTTAAATCTTCATCAGATACTAATTCATCTAAATGATTAGAAACATATTCAGCATCTATTATAATAGATTTTCCTGTCCATTCACTAGCATCATAAGAAATATCTTCCATTAAACGTTCTAAAACGGTATGTAAACGACGAGCTCCGATATTTTCGGTTCTCTCGTTTACTTTCCAAGCTACCTCAGCAATACATTTAATTCCATCTTCTGAAAAACTAATATTTACTCCTTCTGTTGCCATTAATGCTATATATTGAGTTGTTAATGAAGCATTGGGTTCAACTAATATACGTCTAAAATCTTCTGTTGTTAATGCTTTTAGTTCTACGCGAATAGGTAAACGACCTTGTAATTCTGGAATTAAATCTGATGGACTAGAAATCTGAAAAGCACCTGAAGCAATAAATAAAATATGATCTGTTCTAACAACACCATATTTAGTCGAAACAGTACAACCTTCTACTAAAGGAAGTAAATCTCGTTGTACTCCTTCACGAGAGACATCTGGACCAGAAACTTCATTTCTCTTACAAATTTTATCAATTTCGTCAATAAAAACAATACCATTTTGTTCAACAGACTCAATAGCTTTTTCCTTAATTTCTTCTAAATTTATTAATTTAGATGCTTCTTCCTCTATTAAAAGCTTCATAGCTTCTTTTATTTTAACTTTTCTAATTTTTTGCTTTTGACCTGCTAAATTTTTAAATAATGATTGTAATTGATTAGTCATTTCCTCCATCCCAGGAGGAGCCATAATTTCAACACCTATTGAAGGAGAAGATAAGCTAATTTCAATCTCTTTATCATCTAATTCTCCTTCTCGTAACTTTTTTCTAAAGTATTGACGTGTATTATTATTAGATTCTGTACTATTTTCTTCTTTTTGACCCCAAACATCTTTAGCAGTAGGAATTAATACATCTAATATACGTTCTTCAGCTAATTCTTCTGCACGGAAATGATTTTTCTCCATTGAAGAAAGACGTACCATTTTTACAGCAGTATCAGTAATATCACGAATAATAGAATCTACTTCTTTACCTACATAACCTACTTCAGTAAATTTTGTAGCTTCCACTTTAATAAAGGGAGCATGTGCTAATTTAGCTAATCTTCTAGCTATTTCTGTCTTACCAACTCCAGTAGGACCAATCATAAGAATATTTTTAGGTGTGACTTCATAACGTAATGTTTCTTCTAGTTGCATACGTCTCCAACGATTACGTAGTGCAATAGCTACTGCTCTTTTAGCTTTATATTGACCAATAATATATTTGTCAAGTTCAACAACAATTTCACGTGGTGTCATTTCAGACATTTTAAAAAAATCCTTATACTTATACTTTGGATGTTAATTCTTCAATAGTATGAAACTGATTAGTATAGATACAAATATCTCCTGCAATCTCCAAAGATTTTTTCACAATCTCTTTTGCACTAAATTCAGTGTTTTCTAGTAGAGCACGAGCAGCAGATTGAGCATATGGACCACCAGAACCAACAGCAATTAAATCATTTTCAGGTCTTACTACATCTCCATTACCAGTAATAATAAGAGAAATATTTTCATCTGCTACTGCTAAAAGAGCTTCTAGTCGTCTTAATATACGATCAGTACGCCAATCTTTAGCTAACTCAACTGCAGATTTAGCTAAATGACCTTGATGTACTTCTAATTTTTGTTCAAATAATTCAAAAAGTGTAAAAGCATCAGCAGTTCCTCCAGCAAATCCTGCAATAACCTGTCTATTATGTAGACGACGAACTTTTCGTACATTACATTTCATAACAGTGTTACCTAAAGTAGCTTGTCCATCACCACCAATAACAACATAACCACTACGGCGTACACTTATAATAGTAGTCAAATACAACCCCCTTTCAATAAGATAAAGAGTAAATTTAATCTTTTATATTTATCATTCATTAGACTGAATTTTTTATAATAACTAGAATGGGGAAATATTCTATTTTTTTATTAATTATACATTAGTAAAGAGTATATACTGAATTTTATATATCTTGATTTTGATTCAAAAATTACTTTATATTATTTATTGATATATTTTTTTATTTTTGAATTTATTATCAGTATATTTCTAATATAAAAATAACTAATATATATAATAATGATTATAAATTATTTTTTTGTAAAAATATTATTTTGAAATGATTCTTTCTTTTATAAAGAATGATTTTCTCTTTCAATAAAGATATTTCTAAATCATTTATAAAAAATATTAATAATTATAATTATTAATTAAATTTATTAACTATAGTTATTACTACTATAAGTATATCATGCGTATTAATAAATGCTATAGTAAATTATTAAAAAATAAAATCTTTCTACATAAGAAAGAATATATTTTTAAATTATATTTCTATCTATATTTTATAATATAGAATAATTTATTTTAATAAATATTGATATTTCATGGAGAGAATTAATGAATAAATTTCAAATTTCTATTCTTAATGGACCCAATTTAAATTTACTAGGTACTCGTGAAATTGAGAAATATGGTTCTCTTGATCTTAATACAATCCAGATGAATTTAGATGAATTAGCTAAAAAAATGAAAATTACCTTAAATCATATTCAGTCTAATGCAGAACATATTTTAATTGAATATATTCACCAAGCAAAAATTAATATGGTAGATTTTATTTTAATTAATCCTGCAGCATTTACCCATACTAGTATAGCTTTACGTGATGCATTATTAGCTGTAAATATTCCATTTATTGAAATTCATCTCTCTAATATATATGCAAGAGAAAAATATCGTCATCATTCATATTTCTCAGATATTGCAGTCGGAACTATTTGTGGATTGGGATATGATGGTTATCTTTTTGCTTTACAAGCGGCTGTTAAGCAATTAACTTCTTTCAATTAATTCGAATTCGTAGAGTAAAATATGGAATATTTTCCAATGGATATTAGAAAAATTAAAAAACTAATTAAATTAGTCAAAGAATCTGGTATTTCAGAATTAGAAATTACTGGAAATAAAGTATCAATACGTATTAGTCATACTGTACAACAATATGATATAAAAAAGAAAGAAAAAAAAGAAGAATCTTCTAAAATATCTTTTCCAGATTATTCAGAAACTAAAGAAGAAAAAAGACATATCATTCGTTCTCCAATAGTTGGAATATTTTATCGTTCTTTAGGATGTGATTCTAAACCTCTTGTAGAAGTAGGAAAAAAAGTTAAAGTAGGAGATATATTATGTGTTATTGAAGCAATGAAAATGATCAATCAAATTGAATCAGATAAAAATGGTATTATCAAAGCCATTTTACCAGAGAATGGACAACCTGTTGAATTTGATGAACCATTAATTATTATTGAATAATAAGGGATTATAAAAAGATGTTAGATAAGGTTGTAATCGCGAATCGTGGTGAAATTGCTCTACGTATACTTCGAGGATGTAAAGAATTAGGAATTAAAACTGTAGCAATACATTCTACAATAGATAGAGATCTAAAACATGTATTACTAGCAGATGAAACGATTTGTATTGGACCTGCTTCTCCATTTAAAAGTTATTTGAATATTCCAGCTATTATTTCAGCAGCAGAAATTACCGGATCTATTGCTATTCATCCAGGATATGGTTTCCTATCTGAAAATGCTGATTTTGCAGAACAAGTTGAACATTCTGGCTTTATTTTTATTGGTCCTAAATCAGAAATTATTCGTTTAATGGGAGATAAAATTGCAGCAATAAAATTTATGAAAAAAATAGGTATTCCTTGTTTACCTGGTTCTAATGGTCCAATCAATATAGAAAATATGGAACAAAATTTTAAAATTGCTCAATCTATTGGATATCCAGTTATTATTAAAGCTTCACATGGAGGAGGAGGACGTGCTTTAAAAGTAGTCTATGATAAAAAAGAATTAAAATCATCTATCCTTTTTGTATATACAGAAGCTAAATCAAATTTTGGGAATGGTTTAATTTATATGGAAAAATATTTAAAGAATCCCCGTCATATTGAAATACAAATTATTGCAGATGGACAAGGTAATGCCGTTTCTTTATTTGATAGAGATTGTTCTGTTCAAAGACGTCATCAAAAATTAATAGAAGAAGCACCGGCCATGGATATTCATAATGATCTTCGTGATTATATTAGTGATTTTTGTATAAAAGCTTGTATTGAAATTGGTTATTGTGGTGTAGGAACATTTGAATTTTTGTATGAAAATGAAAATTTTTTCTTTATAGAAATGAATACTCGTATTCAAGTTGAACACCCTGTAACTGAAATGATAACTGGAATTGATATTATTAAGGAGCAATTATATATCCATTCCGGACAATCTCTTTCTTTTAAACAAAAAGATATAACAATATCTGGTCATGCAATTGAATGTCGTATTAATGCTGAAAATTCTAAAACACTTTTACCTAGTAATCCAGGAAAAATTACTCGTTTACATGTCCCAGGTGGATTTGGTGTTCGTTGGGAATCACACATTTATACTGGATACTCCATATCCTCTTATTATGATTCGATGATTGGAAAATTAATTTGTTTTGGAGAAGATAGAAATTTATCTATTTCTAGAATGAGAAATGCGTTAACCGAACTTATTATTGAAGGAGTCGAAACTAATATCCCATTACAATTACAAATAATCAATAATCAAATTTTTCAAAAAGGTTGTGTTAATATTCACTTTTTGGAAAAAATATTTCTAAATTAAAAATTAATTTTTATTTGATTAAAGTAATGGACTAAACATATAAAATATTCCTTCAAAAATACGTTGCCAATATGGTCTATTTGACCATTCTATAGGATTAATTATTTTAGAATTTTTAATATAATTTTGTTGTACTTGGAAAAGATTATTACTGAAATCAATATTATCAATTATTACAGCAATTTCTAAATTAAGCCATAAGCTACGCATATCCAAATTGAGTGTGCCAATTAGACTTAATTGACCATCTATTAAGATACTTTTAGTATGTAATAGTCCTCCCTCAAATTGATGAATTAATACTCCTGCAGATAAAAGTTCAGTGAAAAAGGCTCGACTTGCCCATTTTACTAATACGGAATCATTCTTCTTTGGTATAATAATATGTACTTCTATCCCTCTTTGTGCAGCTGTACAAATGGCATAGAGTAAATCATCACTAGGTACTAGATAAGGAGTAGTAATTACTAATTTCTTGCGTGCTGTATGAATAGCAATTAATAAAGCTTGATGTATTAATCCATCGGTAAATTCTGGTCCAGAAGCAATTATCTGAATAATACTTCCAGAATTTTTAATAGGTATAGGAAGATGCATATTTGAAACTGATATGACAGGAGGAAAAATATATTCACCAGTTTCTAGTGCCCAATCATGAGAATATATAATTCTCATTGCAGCGGTTACTGGACCTTCTATTCGTATCATCATGTCAATCCATTGACCAACTCCAGATTTTCTTTTAAATAAAAAAGGATCAATCATATTCATGCTTCCTATATAACAAATATGACTATCAATCAATACCATTTTACGATGTTGACGTAAATCCATACGACGAAAAAAAATTTGAAAAAGATTGAGATGTAAAGCTTCAACTATATTAATTCCTGATTGACGCATTATAATTGGATAAAAACTTCTAAAGAAGTCTATACTACCTGCAGAATCAAGCATGAGTCTACAACATACCCCTCTTTTTGCCGCATCCATAAGTGCCTCTGCAACTTTATTAACTAATCCTCCTATTTGCCAAATATAAAAAACCATCTCTATATTTTTTTTAGCAGCATTAATATCCTGAATTAATAATTCTATAATATGAGAACTATTATCTAATAATCGTGTATGATTTCCTTTTAATGCCCCAATTCCTTGACGATTTTTACATAATTGAAATAATAAATGGGCAGCTTCATTACTTCCTTGTGAGAATTCATATTTATAATGATCTTTTAATAATTTCATCCATTGAAGACTTGAAAAAAATATTTTTTTGCTACGTTTGATACGATCTTTCTCTAATTTATACTCACCAAATAAAAAATAAATAATTATACCTAATAAGGGTACAATATAAATTCCTAATAACCAAGCTGTTGTCGAAGGAACTGTATGACGTTTAGTCAATATTTTTATTGTAATATTCATTATTAATGTAAAATATATTATTAATATAATAAAATTTACTATGGTATATAACTGTGTCATAAAATGAAGATCCTAGTATTTTTAATATTTTTTTATTAATATAATTGTACTTATTTACTATTATAAATAGAGATGATATTTTTATTATTATTTTATATAATTGATCAAAATAATGAATAAAAATATTGTTATTCTTGGGACCCAATGGGGAGATGAAGGTAAAGGTAAAATTGTAGATTTATTAACTGATAACGCTCAATATGTTGTTCGTTATCAAGGTGGTAATAATGCGGGGCATACCTTATTTATTAATGGAAAAAAAACAATATTACATCTTATTCCATCTGGAATTTTAAGAAAAGGTGTAATGAATATTATTAGTAATGGTGTTGTAATTTCATTAGATGCTTTATTAAAAGAAATTAATAATTTAATAAAAGAAGATATTCCTGTATATGAAAGATTAGTTATTTCAAGTGCTTGTATATTAGTTTTACCTTATCATATTGTAATGGATATTGCTAGAGAAAAAATGCAAGGTAAAAAAAATGCTATAGGTACAACAGGAAAAGGAATTGGTCCTGCATATGAAGATAAAGTTGCACGACGTGCATTACGTATTAGTGATATTTCAGATGAAATTAATTTTGCTGATAGACTTAAAGAAAATTTAGAATATTATAATTTTCAATTAAAAAATTTTTATAACAGTAATACTCTTGATTATCAATCAATTTTAGATAAAATCTTATTTACTATACAATCATTAAAAAAAATAATAATAGATAGTTCTATTTTATTAAAAAATATAAAAAATAGTAATATAATCTTTGAAGGTGCACAAGGTACTTTTTTAGATATTGATCATGGTACTTATCCTTATGTAACAGCATCTAATACGACTATAGGTGCTGTTTTTACCGGATCAGGATTTGCACCTAATGATATAAATTATATATTAGGAGTAGTTAAGGCATATTCAACTCGTGTTGGATTTGGTCCGTTTCCTACTGAATTATTTAATAAAACAGGAGAAGTATTACTACTTAATGGTAATGAGTTTGGTTCTACTACTAATCGTAAAAGAAGAACTGGATGGCTCGATCTCGTTTTAATACGACGTGCTATACAAATTAATTCTATTTCTAGTTTATGTATAACAAAATTAGATATTTTAGATTCTTTTGAAGAAATAAAAATTTGTATAGCATATCGTCTTCTTACCAATGGTGAAATTATTGATACATTTCCATCTGACAGCAATATATTGAAAAATATTGAACCCATTTATAAAATTTTCCCAGGTTGGAAACAAAGTATATTAGGAATAAAGGATTTTAGTAAACTACCTAAAAAAACACGTTCTTATATTAAGTATATTGAAGAGTTTACACATACTCCAGTGGATATAATTTCTATTGGACCTGATCGTGAAGATACAATTATTATTAGAAATCCTTGGGTTTGATAATGATCCAAAATGAAATTATTTATGGTATTCATACTATAGAATCTTTTTTTAAACATAATTATAAAGACATTCTTTGTGTATATTTTTTAAAAGATTCTACTAATCCTCGTTTAAAAAACATTGTACATAATCTTCTTAAAATGAATATAAAGATTCATTTTGTTAGCCTATCTACTTTAAATACTTTAGTTAATATTCGAGATGCAAAACATCAAGGTGTAGTAGCCTCTATCAAACGAACCGTACAATTCAAAGAAAGTGATCTATTAGAATTATTACAGCGGAATGAGGCTTTATCTCCAATGTTATTTTTAATATTAGATGGTATTACGGATTCCCGTAATTTTGGGGCTTGTTTACGTTGTGCCGATGCAGCAGGTGTCAATGCTGTAATTATCCCTAAAAATAGATCCGCTAATTTGAATGCCATTGCTCAAAAAGTAGCTAGTGGAGCGGCCGAATCTGTCAAGATTATACGTGTTACCAATATAATACGTATAATTAAAAAATTAAAAGAGAAAAATATATGGATTATTGGTACAGATTCAGAGGCAAATATCAATCTCTATCAGATGGAATTGAGAGGATCTCTCGCCCTAGTATTAGGAGGGGAAGAAAAAGGAATACGAAAATTAACAAAAGTTTGGTGTGACCAAATAGTACAGATCCCTATGATGGGATCTGTAAATACGCTTAATGTAGCTACCGCTACCGGAGTATGTTTATTTGAAGTAATAAGACAACGTCACTTTAATACGATCTAAATAAACCTATCTAATATTATTCTATACAACAAATAAAATATACCTCCTAGCTCTCTCACTTACTACTACTAGCAGAGTGAAGAATATGCTGTAATTCTCCTTTATGATGCATTTCAACTAATATATCACATCCTCCTATTAGTTCTCCATTAACCCATAACTGTGGAAAGGTAGGCCAGTTAGCGAACTTAGGAAGTTCAGTTCGAATATCTAAATGTTTTAATACATCAATATATTCAAAAGGAACATCATATATTGATAATATTTTTACTGCTTGAGCAGAGAATCCACAGTTGGGTTTTTCTGGTGAACCTTTCATATACAGTAGTATAGGATTATTTTGAATTTGTTTTTTAATTTCGTTAATAGTAGTATTATTCATTATATTTCCATTTTAGAATAAATGTCTAATTATTTGAAGTTTTTATCTAATATTAATGTCGATATATTTATAGGCCAACCTCCTAATCTTTTCCATCGATTAACCAATTCACAAAATAGTTCTGCTGTTCTTTCGGTATCATATAAAGCGGAATGAGCGAAGCTTGTATGAAATGTAATACCTGCCGCAGCACAAGCTTTAGCAAGTACAGTTTGTCCAAAAACTAGACCACTTAATGCAGCAGTATCAAATGTTGAAAATGGATGAAACGGATTATTCTGTAAATTTGCTCTTTCTGCGGCCGCCATTACAAAACTATGATCGAAAGCAGCATTATGTGCTACAATAATAGCACGATTACATTCTTGATTTTTAATACCTTGTCTTACTGCAAAAAAAATTTCATTTAGAGCTTGATGTTCTGTCACTGCTCCTCGTAAAGGATTATTAGGTTCTATACGATTTAATGCTAATGCTTCTGGTTGTAATATAGAACCTGGGAAAGGTTCTATATGAAAGTGAAATATTTTATCTAATTGAAGCCAACCATTTTTATCCATTTTTAAGGTAATGGCTGCAATTTCTAAAAGAGCATGAGTATTTGCATTTAAACCTGCAGACTCTATATCAATGACTACTGGATAGAAACCCCGAAAGCGTGTACGGAGAGTATTCACATTAATAATACCTTTTTATAAAAAAAATATCAATTAATATAATTTAAAAATTGTACAATTTATATTGCTTGTTGATAAAAATAAATATTTCTGAACATGCTAAACATCGATATTCATCGCTTTAAGAGCATTTTCCTCTATAAAGATACGCCGAGGACCTACTTCATCACCCATTAAAGTAGTAAAAAGTTTATCAGCATAGATAGCATCTTTTATTGTTATACGTAATATAGATCTTTGTTGGGGATCCATAGTTGTTTCCCAAAGCTGATCAGGATTCATTTCTCCTAAACCTTTATAACGTTGAATTACAATTTCTCTACGAACTTCCTCCATTAACCAAATAAATGTTTCATCAAAATTTTTAATAAATTTTGTATTTCCATTTCTCTCAATATATGTAGTATCTGTTTCAAATAGCTTATTTAATTTATTTCCTATCCTTGCTATTGTTTTATATTCTTTACTAGTAAAAAAATTACTATCTAATAAATAGTAATTTTTTGTACAGTAAGTCTTTATCTGTATAAGAGGTTCAAATAATTTTCTTTCATAGTTTTCTTGTAATTCAAAACTATATGTAATTCCAAAACGTTGATTGTTACTACTATTTAAATTTTTTATAAAGGATGTCATCCAATTAAAAATGATATTAGAATCATTTAGATCTTTTTCATTTAAAAAAGGTTGATACATTAGAGATTGTAATATTTCTTTAGGAAAATGTCTTTCAATACGATTAATGATTTTTTTTGTAGATCTATATTCTAAAATTAAATTTTTTAAAACAATACCGGATAATTTTATTGAAGGAGTATGTAATATAGTTCCATCTGTTGCTAATGTAATTTGAAATTGTTCCATAGATTCATCATCTTTAATATACTGTTCTTTTTTTCCTCTTTTTATTTTATATAAAGGTGGTTGAGCAATAAAAATATGACCGCGTTCTATAATTTCAGGCATTTGACGATAAAAAAAAGTTAATAACAAAGTACGAATATGTGATCCATCTACATCAGCATCGGTCATAATAATTATATGATGATAACGTAGTTTATTAGGATCATAATCATCTGGACCCATACCACAACCTAATGCTGTAACAAGCGTTGATACTTCTTGAGAAGAAAGAATTTTATCAAAACGTGCTTTTTCTATGTTAAGAATTTTTCCTTTTAAAGGTAAAATAGCTTGATTTTTTCTATTACGTCCTTGTTTAGCTGAACCCCCAGCCGAATCACCTTCAACTAAATAAAGTTCATTTAATATGGGATTTTTTTCTTGACAATCAGCTAATTTACCGGACAAAATAGATAGATCTAATGTTCCTTTTTTACGATTGATTTCTCGTACTTTACGAGCGGCTTCACGAGTTCGGGCGGCAGAAATTATTTTTCCTACTATTGATTTAGCATCCTGAGGATGTTCAAGTAAATATTGAATGAGATATTCATTCATTAATGTTTCAACAGCTGATTTTATATCAGAAGAAACAAGTTTATCCTTAGTTTGTGAGGAAAATTTAGGATTATGTGCTTTAATAGAGACAATAGCAACAATACCTTCGCGTGTATCATCACCAATAATATTAACCTTAGATTTTTTATTATATCCTTCCCTATCTATATAAGTATTTATTGTTCTAGTAATAGCAGAACGAAACCCAGATAAATGAGTGCCTCCATCATGTTGAGGAATATTATTTGTAAAACAATAAATATGGTTCTGAAAAGTGTTAGTCCAATGAAGTGCTATTTCTACACTAATTTTATCTTTTTCAGCAGCAAAATAAAATATATTAGGATGAATAGGAATTTTATTTTTACTTAAAAAAGCTACAAACGCTTTAATACCTCCATCTTCTTGAAAAGAATGATGGATATTTATACGATTGTCTTGAATGGAAATAGATAGACCTGGATTTAAAAAAGCTAATTCGCGTATTCTTTTTACTAATATATCGTATTTAAATTTAATATTATTTTGAAAAATAAGTGGATTAGGCCAAAATCTTATATAAGTTCCTGTTTGGTTAGTTTCACCAATAATCTCTAGTGTAGTTTGAGGAACGCCTGTATTATATAATTGACGATAGATTTTACCTTGTCTTTTAATGATTAATTCTAATTTTTGGGATAAAGCATTAACAACAGAAATTCCAACTCCATGTAATCCTCCAGATACTTTATAGGAAATTTCATCAAATTTTCCACCAGCGTGTAGTACCGTCATAATCACTTCAGCAGCTGAAATACCCTCTTCATGGATATCGGTAGGAATACCACGACCATCATCTTGGATTGATATGGATTGATCATCATATATAATAATATCAATATTTTTACAATAACCCGATAAAGCCTCATCAATGGCATTATCTAACACTTCGAATACCATATGATGTAATCCCGTTCCATCATCAGTATCCCCAATGTACATACCAGGACGTTTACGAACAGCATCTAGTCCTTTAAGTACTTTAATATTTGAAGAATCATAAGAATTTGACATCAATATTTCGCTCATTGTTATAAATTCTATTAGTATATTATATTTTATTGTAGAATGTTAGTAAATCAATATTGCCAATATATATATCTTTTCTATATACGTATTGGCATAATTGTAAAATAAGATTTGTGAAGATTATTCACTTCCTTTATTTGCATACTTGATAGTTCATTGGTGAAATATAAATCAACATATTCATTCTGAATAACATTTAGTACATCAATAATATAATCTACATTAAAGCTAATAACGATTGGATTACCTAAATAAATAATATCTAATATTTCTTCTGCTCTTTCTTTTATAGAATTTTCAGATTGAATTTTTAATTGATTTGTATTAAAAAACATTGTTATTGATCTAAATTTTTCATTCGATAAAATTGAAGTTCGAATTAACGCTTGCTTTAATACAAGTTTATGTATTTGTATAACATTAGAGCTATTATATGATAAAATACGACGATAGTCTGGAAATTGACTCTCTATAAGTCTAGACATAAAAATATATTCATCTATTTGAATACGAATATTAGAAATTCCAATTTGGATTTTTACTTGACTGTTTATATTATTAAAAAGACGTTTAAGCTCGATAATACTTTTTCGAGGTAAAATAATTAATCTATTAGGAATATCTTCATGAAGAGAGATAGAACACATAGCTAATCGATGTCCATCCGTTGCTATAGTACGAAATTCACCTTCTTCTGTGATTTCAAATACCATTCCATTCAAAAAATAACGCACATCTTGATATGCCATAGAGAAATGAGTAGAATTAATTAATCTTTTTAGATTATCTTTTTCTATAGAAAATTCTACTATTTCATTAGAATAAAAATTTACGATTGGAAAATCGGAGGCAGCCATGGTAGAGAGAGAAAAATAATTGTGATTATTATATCGAATGAATAGTTTGAGATCTTCTAATATTACTAAAATATTAACTCCATTAGGTAAATTTTTTAATACATCAAAAAATTTACGTGCAGATACGGCAATTGCTCCTTTTTTATTCTCATTTTCTAATGAGAGAGAGATAGAAAAAGAAACTTCTATTTCTAAATCTGTACTTGTAAAGATGACATCTTTGTTATTTACTTGTATTAGTAAATTAGCGGATAAATTTGATGATTGACGACTAAATAAACCACTAATTTGTTGTAATGACTTTAATATTTGTTCACGTCTGATAAAAAATTGCATTGCTATTAATATTCCATTGATACTATTTTTCTAAACATCATAATTTATATTATATAAAATAAATAATATATTATTATATTAGATAGAATCCAACTATTTTCTAATAGAGAGTTTTTTTAGTATAGTTGTAAAAATTAATTTGCATTCTTCTTTCTTTTAATCTTTTAAGAAATAAAAATTTGTATTATAAAAATAATATTTATTTTTTATGTTGAGAACAAACATGAAATTTACGGACGAAGCTCTTATTGTAGTACATGCAGGGAAGGGAGGAAATGGTTGTGTAAGTTTTAGAAGAGAAAAATATATTAGTCATGGTGGTCCAGATGGGGGTAATGGTGGTAAAGGAGGAGATATATGGTTAATAGTAGATGAGAATTTAAATACATTAGTGGATTATCGTTTTAATCAATATTTTTATGCTGAAGATGGACAAAATGGACGTAGTCGTAACTGTAATGGTAAAAAAGGGAAAGATTTACTTATAAAAATACCCAAAGGTACTCAAATACTAGATAAAGAAACTAATATAATAATAGAAGATATGATATTTAATCATCAACGCTTAAGAGTTGCAAAAGGGGGGGATTGGGGGTTAGGTAATACTCATTTTAAATCGGCAATATATCGTACTCCTTATCGTAAAACTAATGGTAAAGAGGGAGAATATCGTACCATTTTACTTAATTTGATTCTTATAGCTGATATTGGAATGATTGGATTATCTAATTCAGGGAGATCTGCTTTTTTACGTGCAGTAACTGCTGCTACACCTAAAGTTGCTTCATATCCATTTACTACTATTAGTCCATGTTTAGGTACTATCCACATAGAAGAAAGAAAAATTATATTAGTAGATATTCCTAGTGTCATTCCAGGTAATAGTAAGAGATTCGGTTTACGTTTTTTAAAACATTTGGAACGTTGTCAACTTCTATTACATTTTGTTGATTTATATCCTAGTGATGGATCTAATCCCAAAGACAATATTCATCTTGTAATACAAGAATTACAAAATACTAAAAATTTATCGAATAAACCCTGTTGGTTAATATTTAATAAAATTGATTTATTTGATATAGAAACAGGAATAAAACGCGTAAATAATATTATAAGTTTATTATCTTGGAAAGCTCCATATTACCTTATTTCAACTATAAATAAATATGGAATAAAAGATCTATTTCAGAATATTATCCCATTTATTAAATAATATAGATCAGAAAAAAGAATCAGTAAGAATAAGTTATTTATTTACGCAGGTAGTAAAAACTCTATTTTCCTGTTCTACTACACGAATAAAGGTGGTACGTTTCGTTAACTCCTTTAAATATGTTGCACCAACATAAGTACATGTAGATCGTAAGCTACCTAAAATATCTTGAATAGAATGTTTTACTTGACCTCTTAATGGTAATTTTACTGTTTTTCCTTCTGCTGCACGATAATCTGCAATAGCTAAATAACGTTTCATAGCAGATTCAGAACTCATACCATAAAATAACATAAATTTTTCTCCATTTTTTTCTTCTATTATTTTACCTTCACATTCGTCATGTGCAGCAAACATTCCCCCAAGCATGACAAAATCCGCTCCTCCTCCAAATGCTTTTGCAATATCTCCAGGGACAGTGCAACCTCCATCACTTACAATATGTCCATTTAATCCATGTGCAGCATCAGCACATTCTATTACCGCAGATAGTTGAGGATAACCAATACCGGTTTTTACACGAGTGGTACATACCGAACCAGGACCTATACCGACTTTCACAATATCCGCACCAGACAGTATTAATTCTTCTACCATTTCTCCTGTGACTACATTCCCCGCACAAATTATTTTATACGGATAGGTGTCTCTGATTTTCTTTACAAAATCAACAAAATTCTCTGAATACCCATTAGCTACATCGATACAGATAAAATTCAAATGTGTTGATAAAGAAAAAATAGATTGTATCTTTTCAAAATCGGTAATAGATGTTCCTGTAGATACCATAATGTTACGTAACGTCAATTCAGAAGTATGAGAAAGAAATTTTTTCCATTTATCTAAGCTATAATGTTTTTGTATTGCCGTTAATATTTCAAAATGAGCTAATGCTTCCGCCATACGAAAAGTTCCAATAGTATCCATATTAGCAGCAATAATTGGAATTCCTACCCAATTAATATTGGAGTATTTAAAATTAAAATTACGTTGTAATTCTACATCTGAGCGACTACTTAGAGTCGAACGTTTGGGTCGTATGAGTACATCTTTAAATCCTAGCTTTATATCTTCTTCAATGCGCATTATACTTTCCTTATATAAATAACAACTAATGGAATAAATAATAATTGTTAATTTGATTATTTTATCAATAGAGAGAGATATTATCTATTTTACTTATAAATCCTTTAATTTTTCAAATATATAAGATATCATTTAGAGTATTTTAGAACATAGAAAGAATAATGCATGGCTTATATTATTGCTATAACGGGTGGAATTGGGAGTGGGAAGAGTACTGTAGCTCATACTTTTGCAAAATTAGGGATTCCTTTAGTAGATACTGATATTATTGCTAGACAAGTTGTAAAACCCAATAGCTTCGCTTTCCGATTAATGGTGGAAAAATTTGGATTATCTATTTTACGGAGTAATGGATCTTTAGATCGCATTAATCTTAAAAAGCGTATTTTTAAGGTTCCTAGTGATAGAATATGGATGGAATCTTTGCTTCATCCTGTAATTTTAAAAAAAAGTCAGGATAGAATTTTTTCTATTAATTCACCATCCTATATTATATGGATTGTTCCTTTATTAATTGAAAATAGATCTTACTTATTTCGTGCTAATCGAGTACTATTAGTCGATACGGATTATCAATCACAAATTCAACGTGCTATGAAACGTGACAATATGAAGTATGAAGAAGTGAAAAAAATTATTTTAGTCCAATCTTCGCGTCAAAATCGCCTATCGTTTGCTGATGATATTATTGATAATAGTGGATATCCTCAAGATATAAGAGATCAGGTTATTCGTTTACATCTATATTATCTTAAATTAGCTAAAAAGTTTCAAATTACACTGTCTTCTACTTACTTATAAGAGAGATCCGTTCTATATCGGGTAATTGAAATGATGGAGGAGAAATTCTTCAAAAGGAATAGATATTCTTTTTTATATAAAGAAAGGATAACGATGTTCTGATAGTTTTTTATTGTTGTTTTTATTGAACGATTTGTTTGAAACCGATTGGTTTGCTTTACACCCATTCCAATGTTCTAATGGTTTCGAAAATTGCAGCTTACTTAAAGTACTAATGACCTCATATTTTACCGCTTCCAGCATATCACTAAACATATTAAAGGATTCGCGTTTGTATTCTTGTTTGGGATCGACTTGTGCATACCCCCTAAAATGAATACCTTGACGTAAATAATCTATAGCGGCTAAATGTTCCTTCCAAAAGAAATCAATAGTTTGTAACATAACTTTTTTTTCAATTTTACGCATGACTTCTATTCCGACTATTTTTTCTTTATATTGGTATTGTTCTAAAGATTGTTTTAATATATTTTCAAAGTATGTTTGTTCTTTTTCTATTCTGTTAGGAGTAAAGTCTAAATCAAAATCATCTTTAAGATGTTTTTGTAAACCTTCAATATTCCACATTTCTTTTACAGAATGTAAAGGAATATATACGTGCATTACACGTATTAGTACGTCTTTTCTAATATTAGCAATAGTTTCACTGATATCAGATAACATTAATAATTCATTGCGTTGACTATAAATGGTACGTCTTTGATTATTAGCAACATCATCATATTCTAAGAGTTGTTTACGAATATCAAAATTCCGATTTTCTACTTTGCGTTGAGCATTAGCAATAGATTTCGTTATCCAAGGGTGCTCTATTGCTTCTCCCTTTTTCATTTGCAATCTTTTCATAAGATTCGAAATACGTTGAGAAGCAAATATTCGCATTAGAGTATCTTCCATTGATAAATAGAAACGAGAGGAACCCGCATCACCTTGTCGTCCAGACCTTCCTCGAAGTTGATTATCTATCCGTCGTGATTCATGTCTTTCAGTACCTATAATATGTAATCCACCCGCTTCTACTACCCTCTGATGACGGATTTTCCAAGCAGATTTGATCTCGTGAATCTGTTTGATATTAGGTTTATCTAATTTATTCAGGTCAGATTGCCAATTCCCTCCTAATATAATATCGGTTCCTCTTCCTGCCATATTAGTAGCTATAGTGACGGATCCGGGTTTTCCCGCTTGAGCGATGATATCGGCTTCAATAGCATGGAATTTTGCGTTTAGTACTTGATGTTTAATTCCAGATTTTTTTAGTTCTCTGGATATAGTTTCTGATTTTTCAATAGAAATCGTTCCTACTAAAACAGGTTGTCCACGATTTATACATCTTCGGATATCTGCTATGATAGCGTTGATTTTTTCTTTTTCTGTAATATAGACTAAATCGGGCATATCTTGACGAATCATTGGACGATTAGTAGGAATAACAACCGTATCTAATCCATAGATAGTACTTAATTCGAACGCCTCAGTTGCAGCAGTACCAGTCATTCCAGCCAGTTTTTCATATAAACGAAAATAATTTTGAAAAGTAATAGATGCTAATGTTTGATTGTCACTTTGAATAGACACATTTTCTTTCGCCTCTAAAGCTTGATGTAATCCATCAGACCATCTACGTCCTGGCATCGTACGACCTGTATGTTCGTCAACTATCATGATTTCTCCATTTTTTACAATGTAATCAACATCCCGAAAAAATAGGAGATGAGCACGTAAAGCAGAATTGGCATGATGCATCAAGATAATATTAGATGGAGAATAAATAGATTGACTATCTGTAACAAGCTGTTCATTCACCATAAGATTTTCAAGTAATATTAGTCCTGATTCTGTTAAATATACCTGACGAGATTTGGCATCTATGGAAAAATAACCCTCCGTATTACAGTCTATACCATAATCTTCTTTATTTTTTTTGATCACATTTCTAATCAGTTTATCTATCTTGATATAAAGATCGGAACTATCTTCATACGAACCAGAAATAATTAGTGGCGTTCTTGCTTCATCAATTAAAATTGAATCTACTTCATCTATTATAGCATAATGTAATTTTCTCTGTACTCGTTCTTCCGGATGAAAAACCATATTATCGCGCAGATAATCGAATCCATATTCATTATTTGTTCCGTATGTAATATCTGCGGCATAAGCAGTATGTTTCTCTTTATTTGGTAAACCCGCTAAATTCATGCCAACAGTCATACCCAGAAATTCAAAAAGAGGACGATTATTTTCTGCATCCCTTTTAGCTAAGTAATCGTTAACGGTTACTATGTGTACACCTTTTCCATTTAACGCATTAAGGTAGGCAGATAAAGTAGCTGTTAAAGTTTTGCCTTCTCCTGTACGCATTTCCGCCACACATCTTTCGTTTAAAGCAATACCTCCTAATATTTGTACGTCAAAATGACGCATATTAAATACACGTTTACTGGCTTCTCTAACTACAGCAAATGCTTCTGGTAAGAGTTGTGCAATAGTTTCTCCATCTTGAATTCGTAATCGAAATTCGGACGTTTTAGCTATTAACTGTTTATCACTTAACCTTTCCATGTTAGTTTCTATTGCATTAATTTTTTTCAGAATAGTTGTCATACGACGAAGCATTCTATCATTACGATTACTGAAAATTTTTTTAAAAAACATCATATATATTATCTCTCTTCTATATTGTTTCTAATTTTTTTATATGATCTTCAATAACAAGATAAGTTAGTTTGTTAAACAATAGCAGAAACCCTCTGATTAGGGGAGAGTATTGTAAGTATATAATATATATCGAATCGTAGAATTGATTCCATGTGACGCAAATTCTTCATAAAGAGGAAGGTAAAAAAATAATATAAAATTATGTCATAATTACAATATATCATTCAGTTGTGGTAAATGATAAGTAGGTATTTCTGATATATGACGGAATGTCACGAATTCCCATGCATCTTTTCTCGAAAGTACTGTTTGTATTAGCCTATTATTCATAGCATGACCCGATTTAAAACCAGTAAATTGACCGATAATATTATAACCACATACAAATAAATCACCTATCGCATCCAATATTTTATGGCGTATAAATTCATCTTTAAAACGTAATCCTCTTCGATTGAGGACACGATGATCGTCCATAATAATAGCACAATCAAAGCTCCCTCCTAGGGCTAAACCATTAGAATGTAGATATGCAATATCACGCGTAAATCCAAACGTTCTTGCGCTACTGATCTGCTTAATAAAAGCATCAGTAGAAAATTGAAACAAATAACGTTGTGAAGTAGCGCGAATTACAGGATGATTAAAATCAATGGTAAAATCTAAATTAAATCCGTGATAAGGGGTTAATTCAGCCCATTTATCTTTGTCTTCAACACGTACCGTTCTTTTTATCCTAATAAATTTTTTTGGAGAATCTAGTTCTTGTATACCCGCATCCGCAAGTAAATAAATAAATGGATTCGAACTTCCATCCATAATAGGAATTTCTGGCGCATCCACTTCAACAATAATGTTATCAATCCCTAAACTTGCTAATGCCGCATTCAAATGTTCCACGGTAAAAATGCGTATTCCGTATTGATTCATAATACATGTACATAGAGCGGCGGTCTTACTTACGGATTCCGCATTCGAATATAAATATACAGGATTTTTAAAATCAGATCGTCGATAAATAATACCAGAATTTGGTATTCCAGGACGTAGTGTAAGTTTTACCTTTGCTCCAGTATGTAACCCCATCCCCATCGTTTTCACAACACGTTTCAACGTCCTTTGCTTTATCATGTTGACGTCTCAAAAGAGTGTTGTTTCTCTGTAGCTGCATCTAATTTTTCAGTGAAATTAATAATCTAATCTAGATGTTTACGTAAAAAAGTAGGAATATCTAAATAATCTACTTCTTTATTACTAAGAGAAGATTGTTGAATTTTTTGCGTATTTAGTGTTGTTTTTAGCGTATTTTTTTGCTCCTGCTGAGATATTGAGGATTTACTAGAGTATCGATTATTATTCATGACTTGACCTTCAACGTTTCTTTTATTTATTAAGGGAGTAGGGTCAGCTCGCTTATCCATCCCTATTCCTGTGGCGACAACAGTAACACGTAATTCATTTTTCATATCTGTATCTAAAGATGTCCCAATCACTACGGTTGCATTATCGGAAGCAAACGCACGAATAGTATTTCCAACAGTCTCAAATTCATCTAAACGGAGATCCAATCCTGCCGTAATGTTCACCAGTACTCCTCTTGCGCCAGAAAGATCAATATCTTCTAGTAATGGACTAGATATTGCCATTTCCGCTGCTTCTTCTGCACGATCTTCTTCACCACAAGACATACCACAACCCATCATAGCATAACCCATTTCTGACATTACCGTGCGTACATCTGCAAAATCGACATTCATTAGACCTGGACGAGTAATGAGCTCCGCAATCCCTTGTACCGCGCCTTTTAATACATCATTAGCGGCGCCGAAAGCATCTAAAAGAGAAATACCTCTGCTAAGTACTTTTAGTAGTTTATCGTTCGGTATAATTATTAATGAATCTACGTGTTTAGAGAGTTCAGCAATACCTTGTTCCGCAAATATCATGCGTTTTTTTCCTTCAAAGTTAAAAGGTTTGGTTACCACCGCTACGGTTAAAATACCAAGATCTTTAGCGATTTCTGCTACGACTGGAGCTGCTCCTGTACCTGTACCCCCTCCCATTCCAGCAGCGATAAAAACCATATCGGCTCCATCTAAGGCGGAATGTAAAGCCTCACGGTCTTCTTCAGCGGCACTTTTACCTATTTCAGGATTAGCACCCGCTCCCAATCCTTTTGTTATGCTACTACCTATCTGGATGGTTTGGCTTATAGCAGTTTTACGTAATGCTTGGGCATCCGTATTAACCGCAAAAAAATCAACTCCCTCTATACTTTCACGTATCATATGTTCAACCGCATTTCCTCCTCCTCCTCCAACACCAATAACCTTAATGATTGCATCATTAGTTAATTCCATTGGTTCAAACATAATCGTCTTTCTCCATTTCCGTCTATTGCTGTCATCCATCACAAAAATATTCTATCTATAAGAGGAGCATAATAAAATGACCATCTTTTCTTATCCAATTACGAATTTTTCTTAAAAATGCGCTAAAAAAAGGGTTTTTCTCTAATGTTTTTTCTCCATGGAAACGAATTTCCTTCCCATATTGTAATAATCCAACTGCCGTTGAATAACAAGGTCCTTTTATATAATCTGTTAAATCTGAAATATTAATAGGATATCCAATACGAACTTGATTATTAAAAACTTTTTGCGCATTATTTAATATGCCCTCAATCTTAGAGGCGCCGCCAGTTAAAATAATTCCAGCCGATAAATGGTGTGTTATCCCATTTTTACGAAGTTGATCTTGTAATCGTAAAATCTCATCGTTAATTAAATGTAATAATTCTGAGTAACGTGCTTCAATAACTTCTACTAAATTTTGCCTTTGTAAATTACGTGTCGGTCTGCCTCCCATACTAGGTATTTCTAATTGTTCTTCTTTATTGACCATGGCACGGAATGCGCATCCGTATTGAATTTTAATAAATTCAGCATCTAATATGGGGATGTTAAAAGCATAAGAAATATCACGCGTAACTGTATGACCTGCATAAGGGATAACTTTAGAATGTCGCAATGCACCAGCCGTATAAATAGTCATATCCATTGTTCCCCCCCCTATATCTACTACACATACTCCTAATTCACGTTCATCTTCAGTAATCACTGCATAACTCGATGCTAAACCAGAGAAAATCAGTTTATCTACGGTTATTCCACACCGTTCTACTGCTTTTACAACATTTTTTACCATATCATTATGACAGGTAATAATATGTACTTTAGCTTGCATTCGTACCCCAGATAAACCCACTGGATATTTAATACCGTCTTGATTATCAATCGAATATTCCTGAGGTATAACATGTAAAATACGATGTTCATCACAAACTTTCACTGATTTTGCAATATGCACGACATTTTCTAAATCTTCTAATGTGACTTCTTCTACTATAGGAACCATACCTATTTCATTTTGATATTGGATATATTTTCCAGAAATAGCTAGGTAAAGAGAAGAAATTCGGCAGTTAGCCATAAGTTCAGCTTGATCGATAGCTTGTTGTATGCATGTTACTACTAAGTCTAAATTAGTAATGCTACCTTTTTCCATCCCTCGAGATTGACAGTTACCTATTCCAATAATATTTATCATACTATCAGGCAAAATTTCACCAATTAACGTAATAATTTTAGATGTACCGATTTCTAATCCAACTACTAATTTTTTCTCCGTCCTTTTAATCATTTGTATTTTTTCCTGTATATGACAGTCGTTCGGATTTATGAAATAGAAGTGTTGTTGCAAAGGAAAAATCGGTTAATCCAACAGCTAAACCTGATTCATAGCGTAAATCTATAGAGCTAATTTGTTTTTTTTTCTCATAAGCGTGTTGTAGAATGGTGGGATAAATCTCAATAAACCTTTTTAGACGATATATTTTGTTATTTCGACCAATTTCTAACCGAATATTATTGTCTAAAATTAGACTCCATGAATGACAAGGATTGATATGAATAGTTTTAATTTGAATTTTACTACTACTATTTAATACATTGCTTATGGCAATATATTCATTGATTATATGTTTTTCATTTGCATGTTCTTCTAGAATATATAATGTGGGGATAGTAGAATATATTTTCTCTTTTTTATATTGAGAGAATTGAGAGAGAGGAAATTTTTTTCCGTTTTTATCAATTAAGTATATATTATTCCAACATACTAATGGTATGTATTCAATTAAGTTAATTTTAATTATATTGGGCCATTTTTTACGTACACTAATAGATTTAATCCATGGTAATTGTAGCATGGTATTTTGAATGATATTGACATCTGTTTTCATCAACATATTTCTATCACGGATATGGAGTAATTTTCGAATATCATCTTCAGTAGTGAAATTTCCACCTTGTACTATTATTTTAAATAAAGATGGAGTGTTATGGGATTGTTGTATCCATCTAAATATTATCCAAGTACTTCCATAGATACCTACTACTAGTACTAATAAAAAAAAGATGAGAATGACAATTCTATTTTGATATTTTGGGGTTTTATTAAAATAGATTGCCGTTATTTGGTAGTCATATCTATCCTCAATTTTTTTATTCTTCATAGTAGCTAAGCTAAATGCTATATAGATTGAATCTATTACCTGCTAATTTTCTTGTAATTTTTCCTATTGTACCCGCACCTTGCATTAACACTAAATCATTATCCTGTATTATTAATGCTAATATTTTAGGTAATTCATTTATATCAAGTACTAAAATTGGATCATTTTTTTTATATTTTCGTATACTGTTACATAAAGTAAGACTATTTATTCCTGGAATAGGAATTTCTCCAGAAGAATCAATATTTAACATTAATAATATATCTACACTAGATAAGATCATCGCAAAATCATCATAAAAATCACGTGTTCTTGTATAACGATGAGGTTGAAACACCATAACTAAACGTTTATCTGGCCAACCAGATCGTACTGCTTGAATGGTAGCACGTAGTTCTGTTGGATGATGTCCATAATCTTCTATTAGCATGACTTCGCCAGATTTACCGTTCACATCCAGCAAATTATAATAACCCAGATGATCAAATCGACGACCCGTTCCTTGAAAATGTAACATTGCTTTTAAAATAATATTTTCATTAATCCCTTCTTCTAAAGCTAATGCAATAGCTCCAACCGAATTTAAAGCATTATGACGACCGGGTGCATTTAATTCCACTTGAATAGATCGATTTGTCGAACCTTTTCTATTAATTAGAAAACGGCATTTTTCTTTAATTTGACAGTAATCACTAATCTGTAAATCCGCATCATTGCTAAATCCATATGTAATGAATTTTCTCTTAATAGAAGGGAGAATTTCTCGTAAGATAGGATCATCAAAACATACTATGGCATGTCCATAAAAAGGTAAATTATGTAAAAAATTGATAAATGTTCTTTTTAAATTTACTAAATTTCCATAGTAATCCATATGCTCCGCTTCTATATTGGTAATAACAGCTACTATGGGTCGTAAATGAAGAAAGGATGCATCACTTTCATCCGATTCCGCAATAAGATAACGACTATAACCAAGATGTGCATATGTTCCAGCTGATTTAATGAATCCCCCACTAATAAAAGTGGGATCTAATCCTGCTTCAGTATAAATGGTTGTTATCATTGCGGTTGTCGTTGTTTTTCCATGGGTACCAGCAATAGCTATACCATAGCGAAATCGCATAATTTCTGCTAACATTTCAGCACGTTGAATGATAGGGATCTGTGCTTTTTTCGCTGCTACTACTTCTGGATTTTCAATAGAAATTGCATTAGAAATTACAACAAAACTAGCATTATAGACGTTTTCTGGTCTGTGATCGAAACAAATTTGTACTCCAAGTTGAATTAATTGTTGTGTAATCTGATTGGGATTAATATCAGAACCACTAATGTTATAGCCTTCACTGGCTAATATTTTAGCTATTCCTCCCATTCCTGCTCCGCCAATTCCAATAAAATGGATTCTTTTAACAAGATACGTTGAGGGAATAAAAGTTCGTACATTAGTTACTTGTTGTGTCTTCACACCTTCCAACTTTTTTTCATTACTGCTAATATATTAAAAATAACGTACTGATACGATAGATGTCACCTGAACTCTTCATTTTTAACGTACTAAGGATAGTATTTCTCTTGTTACCCGTTCCGTCGCATCAAAAGAGGCGACTAATCTAGCACGTTGAGCCATTTGCAATAAATTTTTTCGATTAATTCCGGACAATATCTCGATTATATTAGAAACAGTAAAATTTTTTTGATCAATAATTTTTGCTGCACCAACTTTTTCGAGATGACGTGCATTATAATATTGTTGTCTATCCTTATGTATGAAGGGGACAAATAAGGCCGGTATTCCTACCGTAGCAATTTCACTGACTGTTAATGCCCCGGACCGACATATTATTATATCCGCCCAATCATAAGCTGTAGCCATATCCTCAATAAATTCTACCAATATATAATTTTTGCATGCATTAATTGTGGGATAAGATTGGATTATCTCATGTAAGGCTCCTTTTCCAACCTGATGAAAAAAAATAGTTTTTACGGCTAATCTTGAAAATACCAACGGCATAATTTTATTAAAAATTTTGGCACCCTGACTCCCTCCTGTTATTAATACTCTAAGTGGTCCTGATCGATTTATCAATCGATCATAGGGATCTTTTAATGATAAAGATAAAATATTCTTTCGAATGGGATTCCCTACTGTTGTGGCGTCTAATAGAGTTCCCGGATAAGCCTGAAGTACTTTATTAGCAATTTTTGATAATAAACGATTAGTTCTCCCAGCTATAGCGTTTTGTTCGTGTAATACGATAGGAATATCTTGAATCCACGCCGCTAATATGCCTGGAAAAGCAATATAACTGCCCATGCCTAAAACTATATCTGGTTTACAGATGCACATGATATGTTGGACTGTTCTAACGGCACGATATATATATATTGGATATAGTAACTTGGTTTTTAAAGATTTTCCATCAAATCCATAAAATCTAATTAAATCAATATGAATTCCATATTTTTCCACTAAATAAGATTCCATACGATCTTTTGTACCTATCCAACGTACTTTCCACCCTTTTTCTATCATAGATTGAGCAATCGTTAATCCAGGAAAAATATGTCCACCTGTGCCTCCACCAATGATTATTAAGCATCTATGTGTTCTATCTGTTAGTTCATTCTTCATATCGGTATTATGAAAGCTTGTGATTTTTTTAATCTTGTTTCAAAATCTATCCTGAATAGGATTAATAATGCTGTTGACATAATTAATAAACTGGATCCACCATAACTAATTAATGGCAATGTAATACCTTTAGTAGGTAAAATACCAAGAACGGTACCTATATTGATAATAGATTGTATTCCAAACCAAATCCCAATAGCACAAGCCATAAATCCAGAAAAGAACTGATAGCTTTCTAATGCTTTATGACCAATTACCATCGCTCGGAATATTAAAAAAGCCAGCATTATTACTGTGATAAATGCACCAATGTATCCAAGTTCTTCGCCAATGATAGCAAAAATAAAATCAGTATGAGCCGACGGTAGGTATTCCATTTTTTGAACGGAATTTCCTAATCCTTGTCCCCAAAATGAACCTCTTGCGAATGCCATGATGGATTGAGTTAATTGATATCCATCCCCAAAAGGATCTTCCCAAGGATGCCAAAAAGCGATTATTCTTCTTATTCGATAAGGTTCATCAAGTATTAAACATATTATTATAAATATACATACGGTAATAACGGATAAAAATTGAGATAATTTTGCTCCAATGAGAAATAACATTGCGAAAGTTGTAGATAATAAGACGAGGACAGTTCCTAGATCAGGTTGAGCTAAAAGAAGGGATGATAATAAGATCATCACACTAATTGGTTGATAAAAATTACAAAATTTATTTTTTATGGCTTGAACGAAATACTTCGATAAGTAAAAGAGTAGCGATAGTTTGGATAACTCAGCAGGTTGGATACATATTGGACCAATTATAATCCAACGCGAAGACCCGTTTACTGAACGTCCAACTATTAGTACTGCAACTAACATAATAATAGTAAAAAATAATAGTATATTACTGAATCTTTGCCAAATGAACATGGGTATTCGTAATATTCCCAAAGAAAGAAAGATTACTAAAATTATGTAAATTATATTTCTTTTTGTAAAGAAAAATGGATCGTTGAATAAACGTGCCCCCAAAGGCATCGACGCAGAAGTGACCATAATAAAACCAATACTAGTTAAACCTACAGATACAAATAGTAATGTGCGATCATACAAAAGATGAATGGGATTTGACATAAATAATATTTTTGCAGAAGATGGGATTATCCAATTTTATGTGCTAATGTAGTGAAAAGGTTCCCCCTATTCTCGAAATTCTCAAATTGATCGACACTAGCACAAGCTGGTGATAAAAGAACACAATCTCCTGGTTTGATTTGATTTCGAATAAGATACATAGCTTTTTCTAAATTTTCAGTAAAAGTAGATACATCTGGACGTATAGCCATCATTTTATATCCATCTTTTCCAAAACAATAGATCTTAACTTTACGCTCTTTTAATAGAGGTGATAAGATCATGAAATCTGTATTTTTACTATCTCCACCAAGTAAGAGATGTAATACTCCACCTCTTTTACACTGTACATACTCAATAACATACTCAATAGCTGCTTGAGTGCTACTGGGATTAGTTGACTTAGAATCGTTTATCCAACAAATACCGTTTTTTTCATGAACGATTTCTAATCTATGGGGTAATCCTCTAAATGTTTTTATGGCAGAGATACAAGCTTCAATAGGAATATCTACTGCTTTTGCCAAAGCTAATGCTGCTAAGATATTCATATAATTATGCAACCCTTTAAGTTGTATTTGACTACAATTTAATAATAAATTATCATATGCCGTTATCCAAATATTTCCATCTCGATAAGTTAAGTGGTAATCTCCAGAATCTATACCAAATGTTATACTGCGTGCGGTACAATTATTATCTGGGAAGGTCATATTATCTTCGGCATTAAAGATACAAAAATCAGCTTGTTGATAAATTTTTATTTTTACTTTACGATACTCTTCTATTCCAAGAGGATAACGATTTATATGTTCTTGATGAACATTCAAAACTGTTGCTGCTTTTATTGTTTTCATATAGTATGTTGTTTCTAATTGAAAACTAGATAGTTCCAATACATATAGTTGACAAGATTGGTTCTTCAATAATACTAGAGCTGGGAACCCAATATTTCCTCCAATTCCTGTACGCCAACCTGCAAAACCAGCCATTTTTCCTATTAATGAAGTGACCGTACTTTTTCCATTCGAACCAGTTATTGCTACAACTGGAATGTTTGTTTCCCGTAGGAATAAATCAATGTCTCCTATTATTTTAATTCCACGGTCTGCTGCTAACATTAATTTGGGATTGTTTAAAGAAATACCGGGACTGACAATAATTAAAGAAGCTTTTAATAACCATTTTTCATTAAATTCACCTAAACTACAGTATTTAATTTTATTCGATAATTTATGTAAATAAGGAGGAGTAATACGACTATCCATCACACGAGGAATGATCCCTTTAGAGAGAAAAAAGTTAACACATGATATTCCTGTCATTCCTAAACCAACAATGACAATATTTTCCCTTTCATAATCGAATCTCATTATGGTACGGTACCTTTATTCATAGTAAGTAAGTGGCTAATCCAAGGAAGACCAATAGTAGAGAAACAATCCAAAAACGCACAATTACACGTGACTCCGGACAACCTATTAATTCGTAATGATGGTGGATTGGGGCCATTTTAACAATTCGTATTCCTAATAATTTAAATGACACAATTTGTAAAATTACGGAGAGAGTTTCTATTACGAACACTCCTCCCATTATAATTAATAAAATTTCTTGACGTAATAAAACCGCGATCGTCCCTAATGCGCCTCCTAATGCTAGAGAACCCATATCTCCCATAAAAATTTTAGCGGGATAAGCATTAAACCATAAAAAACCCAAACCCGATCCAATAATAGCTGTGCAAACGATCACTAGTTCTTCAGAAAGAGAGATATAAGGAATATTAATATAATTCGCAAAATAACTATTTCCAGTAGTCCATGCTATGATAGCTAATCCACCTGAAACAAAGACGATTGGCATAATGGCCAATCCATCTAATCCATCCGTTAGATTAACGGCATTACTAGTCGCTACAATGACAAAATAAGCCAATGGTATATACCATATACCTAATATTAGTATAACATTTTTAAAAAAAGGTATATTTAAATACGCCTCGGATGCTATCGTATCTGTCATAAATAATATGATAGAAATTATCAGTGCTATAATGGACTGAAACAAGTATTTCCATTTTGCTGTTAGTCCATTCCCGTTTGAAACTATTTTACGATAATCATCTATAAACCCAATCATCCCGTAAGTTATTAATATGAATAATACATACCAAATGTATGGATTAGAGAGTTTCGCCCATATTATAGTAGAAATAATAATTGATAGAATTATTATTAATCCTCCTAAAGTTGGGGTACCATTCTTCAGAAAATGTTCCTTAGGACCGTTTGTACGTACAATTTGTCCTATTTTATTTTTTTTTAAATATCTAATTAATGGCGATCCTATTAATAACGCAATAAAAAACGCAGTTAAAAGACTGGTAATCGATCGAAAAGTTAGATAAGAAAAAAAACTACATTCCGAATAAAATGGGATTAGATATTTCGCAGTTAATACTAACATTATCTTCTTTCCCGTAACATGCGAACTATTTGATCCATTTTAGCACTGCGTGAACCTTTCACTAAAACGGTCATTATCTTATATTCAGTTAATAATTGAATTAAACGAGAAACTAATGAGAGATGATCCTTAAAATGTTCTCCATATCTACTATATTGACTAATAAATTCACTAAACTTTCCAATACTGAGTACTTTATTAATTGCAGATATATTAGAAATGATTTGACCAATTTTTATATGATATTCAATCACTTTATGACCTAATTCTGCAATATCTCCTATTACCATCACACGATATCCTGGCATTTTGGCTAATACTTGAGCAGAAACAATAGTGGATCCTATATTAGCATTATAACTATCATCTAATAGAAGCTGTCTTTTATTTAAAAAAATAGGATATAATCTACCACGAAGTGTCTTAAATTTAGATAATCCTACAGAAATTTTCGATAAATCTGCACCAACTGATAATGCCGCTGCGCTGGCAGCTAGTGCATTCCTAATATGATGTTCTCCAGGGAATGGAATATAGACACGACAACTTCCATGAGGACTATTTAATGTAAATTCTTCACTATTTATAGTACTTTTAATATCAGTAGCAAAAAAATCGACATTTGAGCGATGTTGTAATGCAAATCGCCATACATCTTTATTTTTTAGTATTTTTTCCCAATTGAACCAATCATTACTCTCAGCATTAACAATCCCTCGACCTTGACATGATAAACTATAAAATAGTTCTCCTTTGGATTCAGCAATTTTTTTTATCGAACCAAAGCCTGAAAGATGCGCAGGAAATAAATTATTTATTAATGCAGTATCGGGTTGTACTAAATTGGCTGTATATGCAATTTCTCCCGGGCGACTTGCTCCTAATTCAATTACTGCAAAATTATCTTGATGAGTGAAATTTAGTAACGTTAGGGGAACACCGATATCATTATTAAAATTTTCTATTGTAGCGACGACTTTGCCACATTCTCGTAAAATAGAAACGGTCATTTCTTTTACAGACGTTTTTCCAGAAGAACCGGTAATCGCTAAAGTCGGTATAGAAACTTGTTTTCTTATCCAAGCACCTAACTTTCCTAAAGCATGTTTAGTATCTGTAACTATAATCTGAGGTATTTTTATTGGAAGTATTTGGTTGACTAAGAGAGCAATTATATTTGCATGCATAGTGTTTTTTTTCATTGCGAATTCATGTCCATCAAATTTTTTACCCTTGATGGCAATGAATAAACAATCTTTTTCCGCAATACGAGAATCAATACTAATGGATTGAATCATACAATCCACGCCAATAAGCTTTGCATTAAGAATAGATGCAATATGAAGTAAGCTAATGGGAATCATACTATACCTAATAATTGCGAAACAAGAAGACGGTCACTATGTGGAATATAATTATTTCCAATAATTTGGTATTCTTCATGTCCTTTTCCTGCTATTACTATAACATCTATAGAGTTCGCTTTATTAATAACACTAGTAATAGCTTGCTTCCGACTAGGAATAACATCTAGAGGAGAAATTCTCCTCTTTAAACCACTTTGTATATCTTTACTTATATCATATAGTGATTCACTCCGTGAATTGTCGCTTGTAATAATAACTTTATCCGAATATTTTTCTGCAATCTTTCCCATAAAGGGACGTTTTGCTTTGTCACGATCGCCTCCACAACCAAATATACACCACAATTTCCCTCTACAGTATATTGTAGCTGCTTTTAGAACTTTTTCTAAAGCATCAGGAGTATGAGCATAATCTATAATAATTAATGGACTTTCATTAGTATTAAATATTTCCATACGTCCATACGCTAATTTTAATTGATTAGCTGTTTCAAGTAGTAATTGAAGAGGATAACCTAGGGTTAGAAGTGTAGCTAAAGCCATTAACAAATTACTATAATTAAATTCTCCAATAAGTTTACTATGTATTCTACCTGATCCCCAACTGGATTGAAAAGTTATATTAGCACTGTAATTATAATAATCAATTTTGCTCATTTTTAACCATTTTCCTTTCCAACTTTTAGGTAAAAGATTTTGCTTAGTAGTGACTGCAATCGCATTAGGAAAAGATATTAACCATTTTTTTCCAATAGGATCATCTATATTAAAAATTCTTTCTTTAACATCTAAATTATCAAATAGTTTTCTTTTAGCTAATTCATACTTTTTCATGTTACCATGATAGTCTAAGTGATCGTGACTAAGATTAAGAAATAACGCTACTGCAAATCGTAAACCATTGACTCGATTCTGAACGAGACCATGAGAAGATACTTCCATTGCACACAATGTGGTTTTGTATTTTTTTATAAATGTTGCTAGTAATCTTTGAATATCTATTGCAGATTCGGTGGTATGCGTACTAGGTTGAGTATCATATAATAAACCATTCCCAATAGTTCCGAGTATCGTACTAGATTCATTAAGTAATGAAGCCCACTGTGCGATAAGATAAGTCGTCGTGGTTTTTCCGTTTGTTCCTGTTATTCCAATAAGATGCATGAAATGAGATGGATGATTATAAAATTGACCCGCCAAATCGGATAAATGTAATTTAAGTTGATTTACATAAATAATGGGTGTACCGTTTTGTATAGTAATTTTTCCATCTTGAAGTGGATTATCCGCTTCGGCTAATATCACTGCTACTCCATTTTTTATAGCTTCATTTATATAATACCTTCCATCAGTTCTATCACCAGGAATAGCTATAAATAAATCTCCTTTACTTGTTATACGGCTATCCATTTTCATGTCTTTTAGAAAAGAGAGAGAGATATTTTTCATTCCTTTTTTCAATAATTCGTATAATCTAGCATTATTCTTCATTCCATTGATCAAACCTCGTTTATTCACTAAACATCAAAGTATTTTTTTTGATTTTATTGCATCGGGTTCTATATTCATGATACGTAAAACATTTCTCATAATATTACTAAATACTGGAGCGGATACGGCACCTCCATAATATTGTCCAGCTTTGGGATCATTAATAATGATCAATAATGCAAATCGAGGACGACTAGCTGGAGCAATTCCAGCCGTATATGCAATGTATTTATTTATATATTTTCCATTTGGACCCACTTTTTTTGTAGTTCCGGTTTTAATGGCTACGCGATAACCGGTCACAGCGGCTTTCATTCCAATTTCACCCGGTAAAGATATACTTTCCATCATATTTATGATGGTGCGAACTAATTTGGCAGAAAATATTCTTTTTCCAGGCACAGGAGAATCTACACGTATAATGGATAGTGGTCTGAGTATTCCCATGCTACCTATAGTGGCATAAACTCGTGCTAATTGTAATGGTGTTACCATTAATCCATAACCATAAGAAAAAGTCGCTCTATCAATTTTTGACCATCTTTTTTGGGGATAAAACCCGCTACTTTCTCCCGTTAGTCCTAAATTTGTTTTTTGTCCAATTCCAAAAAGAGTATAAGTATTCAGAAGAACCGATAGTGGCATAGATAGTGCCAATTTAGATACACCAACATTACTAGATTTTTTTAATATTTCGGTAAGAGTGAGTTCATTATGATGTACGACATCTTTAATTTGATATCCATTAACGGAATAGGGAAGAGTATTAATAACACTATTGACGTTAACTATTCCACATTGTAACGCTGCCATTATCACAATAGGTTTAATAGTTGATCCTGGTTCAAAACTATCCGTTACTGCACGATTTCTTAAATTATTTATAATATTATTTGCTACATTTAAATTATTGGGATCATAAGAGGGACTATTAGTCATAGCTAGTATTTCTCCAGTATCAATATCTATTAATACTGCTGTACCAGATTCAGCTTTATTTAAAATAACAGCGTGATTTAATTCACGATATACTAAGGATTGTAATCTTATATCAATACTTAGCGTTAATTGATTGGCTTCCTGACCTGCTATAGATGAAATAGTTTCTATTACTTGACCTAAACGGTCTTTACGAATGATACGTTTACTAGGTTTACCTGTTAACCAATGATCAAAACTTTTTTCTATTCCTTCAATCCCAATATGATCTATATTAGTCACACCGACTATATGTGCGGTTACCTTCCCTGCAGGATAATATCTTTTAGATTCTTGTCCTAAATAGACTCCTGGTAATGCAAGTTTACTAATATTCTCACCAATAGTAGGATTAACTTGTCTTGCTAGATAAATAAAACGGCTATTTTGATTAGATTGAATACGCTCCAAAATTTTGTTGATAGGAATTGCAAGTATTGCAGATAGTGCTTTCCAGCGATCATCATTAATAATATGATTTAAATCATCTATTTTTTTAGGATCGATACCAATAGAATAGGCAGGGATACTTATTGCTAATGGTCGTCCAATTCGATCTTTTATCATCCCTCTTGGAGTTGGAATATACTCAACACGAATAGAGCGCATATCGCCTTGTTTAATAAAAGGGTTAGGATTGATTATTTGTAAATAAGATATTCTTAATATTAAACCTAATAAAACTAATCCAATACTGCTAGATAATACAATAAAACGCCTATTATATTTCCGATATGGAAATCCTCTGATTAAATTTGCCAATCAGTTAATCCTTCATTGAAATTTTTCTTTCATTGAGGGGATCTATATATTGCATGTGTAGTTTAGTAAGAGCTATATCTTCTATACGGTTAGAGTTTCCAAGTGTAGACTCTTCCAGAATTAAATTACGCCATTCTATATCTAATAACTTTTCTTCTAATATTATTTTTTCATGTTCTATAATTAATAATCTAGTTTTATAGGTAATATTAATTATTAACATTGATGATATAATAATTAAAATTAGAAGAAAAAATGGAGTTTTTCCATATATTAAGATATCATCTCTAATAAATTTTTCTAATCGAATAACTTTTTTTAATTTATATCGACTATTCATACTTAGAAAGATATCTTTTCAGCAATACGTAAAATTGCACTCCGTGCACGAGGATTATTTATGATTTCTTGAGTAGAAGGACGGATTTTTTTAGATATTTTAAACATGAACTTATGGGATTGACGCTGTTTCTTTCTTCGCTGTTCCTCATTTAGAGGTAAATCAGATGGAATCCATTGATTGATGTTACTATTATTATACATGAAATATTTGATTAATTTGTCCTCTAAAGAATTATAACTTATTACTGATAATATTCCTCCAGGAATCAGTATACGAAATACATCTTCTAATATTTTTTTTATCTCCTCTAATTCTTGATTAATATGGATACGAATTGCTTGAAAACAACGCGTTGCTGGATGCTTACGACCATCATATTTTCCTAATTTTTTAATTACTTTAACTAAATCTTGAGTAGTTGAAAGTACAAGATTATGATTTCTTTGAAGATAATAGAGAGATTTTGCAATATTTTTCGCATATTTTTCCTGTCCAAAATTTTTTAACACTTTGGTCATTTCTTCCTTGGAAGCGTTTCTTATCCAATCTGCTGCAGAGAGACCTTGAGATTGATCCATTCGCATATCTAATGGTCCATTAGACATAAAAGAAAAACCTCTTTGAGAATCATCTAATTGTGGAGAAGATACTCCTAGATCTAGTAAGATTCCGTTTATTTTTCCTAGTAAATTATGTTCAAATAAATATTTGCTAATCCTAGAAAAGGAGGTATGTATTATAGTAAATCGTGAATCTATAATCGTTTTTTTTGCTATTTCTACAGCAATAATATCACGATCTACAGCTAATAATCGACCGTTTTCTCCGAGTTTAGATAATATTCTTTTAGAATGTCCACCTCTTCCAAAAGTGCAATCTAAATAAATTCCATCCATTTTAATCTTCATACTATTTATTACTTCATTAAGTAGTACAGGAAGATGTGTATAATTATTCTTTATCATGTTGTAATGTAAATATTCTGAAAATTATTGTTGAATGAAGAATGTTGAATGATAATGATATTGACTAGAAGTGGTTAAACAACATCATTATATCTAAATAATGATGTTTTATGTCATAGTGAAATTATTTCGCATAGAAATAGAGAAATGAGTGATTCTTTATTACTCCTCTGACTGGACTCGAACCAGTGACATACGGATTAACAGTCCGCCGTTCTACCAACTGAACTACAGAGGAACAATTTTAATATCAACTATTTTTATTCTAATAGTAAATTGGAATTATATCAATAATTTTATTAAAAAACATTTAATTTTTATTAGAGATCTTTAGGATCATTAATTCCTGTTTTAAATAAAATAGGAGTGGTTTTGACATATATTTTTTCTCCATACCATAATACTCTAAGCTGTTCTAATTTTTCTATTTGTTCTAATGGACTCATTTTCCAATGTATATAACGTTTAATAAAATTAACACGATATGCATAAATACCAATATGTTGTAATATTTCATAGGTATTTTCATGATTGTTTAATGATATTTGATTTCCCCATGGAATAAGAGATCGAGAAAAATAAAGAGCATAGTTGTTTTTGTCAATCACGACTTTGACGATGTTAGGATGGAATGCGTCATTTTCATTCATTCGAGAAGATAGCGCTAGTGTTATCATCTTGATATGAGAATGATTCATTAAATGCGTTACTATTTGAGATATAAGTGTTGGAGGAATAAATGGCTCATCTCCTTGTAAATTCACAATAATTTCTTCATTGTTAAATTTATATTTTTTTATAACTTCCCATATTCTTTCTGTACCAGATTGATGTTGACTTGATGTTAAGCAAGCATTTCCTCCTGCCTCTTGAACTATATTGAATATATTTATATGATCTGTCGCTACGATTACTTGGTTTGCACCCGATTCTATCGCTCGTTCCATTACATGAATGATCATAGGTTTATTATTGATGTTGACTAGAGGTTTGCCGGGAAAACGAGTAGAAGAAAAACGTGCAGGAATAATCACAATAAATTTCATATCTTGATCTCTTCTTCAGTGAAAACACGTAATACTTTTTCGAGTAAAATAGGTACCCCATCATATATTGGATATGCTAATTTTTCTGATTTACAAATTAATTCTTGTTTGTTATGAAGATAAAGCTCTCCTTGACATATTGGACAAACAATAATCTCTAATAGAGTATTCATATTTTCTCTCTACTGAAACTGATATACTTAAAATATTTCTAATATGAATAATTTCATTATATAATATATTGAAAAGAAGAACATCTTATATCTTCTTATAGAAGAAGGTTTATGATATAGAGGCGAAAAAAAGATAGTATGTTAAAAAATATTGATCGTACTAATAAACTATTTGAACGTATGAAAAAAGATATTCCAAGAATAGTGAATATAGCATTAAGAGAAGATTTAGGTGGAAACCTTAATCTACAATCTGATATTACTAGTTTATTACTTTCTAAAAAACAGCATGTCAAGGCAAAAATTATTGCTAATGATTCAGGTATTTTTTGTGGAAAATATTGGTTTGAAGAAGTTTTCTTACAATTAAATGAATTAAATAAGAATAAAGAAGATATTATAAAAATTGATTGGTTAGTAAATGATACCGATATTATATCAAAGAAACAAATATTATGTTATTTAAGTGGTTCTGCGCCTATGTTGTTAACTGGAGAACGTACTGCTCTAAATTTTATACAAACACTATGTGGAGTAGCAACGGAAACAAAAGGTTATGTAGATCTTTTAAAAGGGACAGATGCCATTTTATTGGATACGAGAAAAACATTACCCGGTTTAAGAACGGCATTGAAATATGCGGTATTGTGTGGTGGAGGAAAGAATCATCGTCTTGATTTATCCGATGCTTTTTTAATTAAAGAAAATCATATTATTGCAACAGGTTCTATTTCTAATGCAATAGAATATGCATCTAAACTCAATATTAATAAAAAAATAGAAATAGAAGTAGAAAATATAAAAGAACTTCAAGAAGCTATAGAAGCTAATGCCGATAGAATTCTGCTTGATAATTTCAGCTATGAAGATATTCTTCAAGCCGTAAAATTAAATAATCAACGTACCAAATTAGAAGTATCCGGTAATATTAACTTAAGTAATATAAGACAATATGCATTAACTGGAATTGATTATATCTCTGTAGGTGCAATTACTAAAAATGTGCGCGCCATAGATTTATCTATGCGATTAATTTAATGGCGGCTTCTCAATGATTTCTCTATTTACGTATTCGTACTTTATTTACAGAGTGATCGTTTATTTTACTTAAAATGAGATTGGCTCGTTCACGAGTAGGTAAAATATTTTTTTTTAAATTTATGCCATTTATTTTTATCCAAGTTTGATTAGCTAGCATTCTCGCTTCTTTTCTAGACAGATTGGTGTAATTATGGAAATACGAATTGGGATTTGTAAAAGAATCTTGATAAAATTGGAGAAATCTTTCTACATACCAGTTTTGTAATAAATATTGTGGTGCATCTACATAAATAGAAAAATCGATAAAATCAGAAATAAATAAATTTTTTCTATTTTTAATAGAATTATTAGTTTGTAGGATATTTAATCCTTCTAGAAGAAGAATATCAGGTTGAGATAGAACTTTATTGTTATTTTGTACAATATCATAAATTAAATGAGAATAAATTGGGACACTGACTTTATATCCTGCTTTAATATGCGAAATAAATTTTAAAAGACTCTGATTATCATAAGATTGTGGAAACCCTTTTTTTTTCATTAATTTTCTTTTTTTTAATATTTTATTGGAGTATAAAAATCCATCTGTCGTTACTAATTCTACTGATCTTTGTTTATATCTATGACTTAATAGTATTTGTAGTATCCTAGCGATAGTGCTTTTTCCAGCTGCAACACTCCCTGTTATTCCTATTATATAAGGAGGATTACGTCTATTACTAATTTTAAAAAATTGAGATATATTCGCTTGATGGCGTAAATTAGAATGAATATATATATTCAGTAATTGCGATAAAGGTAAATAAATATCTAAAATTTCTTTTAATGACACATTGTTATCAACTTTTTTTAAAGTATCTATTTCTGATGTACTTAAAATTTCCACTGAATTACATATTTTTGACCATTGTGTTCTATTGAATTCAAAGTATGAACTATTTTGGTAATATAGTGGTGCTTTATTCATGATTATAAATAGAAAAGTAAGTAATATTACTTAAAGAATAAAATTTGATCTTTATTCTTCTCTCTATAAGAAGGTTTTATTCCATCATAAAATTAGAGTGTAATTTCTGAAATACGTGAAAATCCTTTCTCTAAATCTTCAATTAAATCATAACAGTTTTCTAATCCAATATGTAAACGGATAAGTGTACCAGTAAAATTCACTCCACTAATAGGACGGAGTACTGCTATTTCTTCCGGTTGTTTTGCTAAGATTAAGGATTCATATCCTCCCCAAGAATATGCAATTTTAAAATATTTAAAATTATCTAAATAATTTTCTAATTGACGATGTGTTAATCGTTTACGTAAAACAAATGAAAAAAGACCACTAGTTCCACTAAAATCTCGAATAAAAAATTCATGTCCTTTGCAACTCGAAAAGGCAGGATGATTAATAAAAGCCACTGCTGGATGAGAATTTAACCAAGTTGCAATAAATAAACTACTTTTTCCATGTTGTTTTAATCGAATTTTCAATGTACGTAGTCCTCTTAATGCTAAATAAGCGGTATCTGCATCAATAATTTGTCCCATCAAATAAGATTGTTCATGTAATTGTTCCCAACAACGACTGTTTGCGACGGCTATCCCAATCATGGCATCTGAATGTCCAAGAATATATTTGGTTCCAGAATATAGAGAAATATCTACACCCATTTTCAATGCATTTAATAATAAACCTGATGACCAAGTGTTATCAATAATAATGATTATATTAGGATTTGTATCCCGTATTGCTTTGACAATAGATGGGATATCATGTACTTCCATCGTAATAGAACCAGGAGATTCAAGCAGAACTATACGAGTTTTTTCTTGAATTAAAGTAGAAATATCTAAACCTATCAAAGGATGAAACCATGTAGTAGTAATATTCATTTTACTACGAAGTGAGTGACAAAATTTTTGTGTCGCTTCATAAGCTGTTTCAGTAACTAATATATGATCATTTAAAGAAACGAAGGATAAGATAGTACTTGCTATTGCTGCTGTACCACATGGATATAAAGTACAACCCACTCCTCCTTCTAATTCAATGATAGTCTGTTGTAAAGAAAAATGTGTTAAAGTTCCTCTTCTTCCGTAAAACAGTGTACTTTGTTTTGTACACTCTTTAATGGCTCTTTTTTGATCGGAATAGGAATCAAATATAATAGAAGAAGCACGTTGAATCACAGGATTGACGGCTCCTCTAGTAAAATGTTTTTCTCTTCCAGCTTGAATTAATCTTGTTTCTATTTTTTTCATAATTTATAATTTCGATTTTATTTAATACAGTTTTACTCATAACCATGAATATGCGTATATCGCTAATACTACACGATAAATAATAAAAGGGAAAAGAGAGGTTTTTTGAATAATATTTATAAATAATCTTATTACAATTAAGGCAGTTAAAAATGCAGTAATGAACCCTACTATAAATATAGGAATATCCTGTTTAGTAAATAATGCCGCATTTTTATATATCTCCAATATTGATGCCCCAAATATTATTGGTACCGCCAAGATAAACGAAAATTCAGACGATGCTTTTCTACTGACCCCAATTAGTATTCCTCCTGCAATAGTAGCTCCTGAACGAGAAAAACCAGGAAATAGAGATAAACATTGGAAACAACCAATTAAAAAAGCCTGCAAACAGTTTATATCATTAATTTTTAATGCAATGGGTTGTTTAGGTTTTAAACATTCACTAATAAAGAAAAAAAAACAACCTGCAATTAATCCATATATTACATAATATAAAGAAAATATTTGTTGAATTTGTTTATAACATACTAACCCTATTACAACTATAGGTGAGATTCCTAGTATAATATGTGGATATTGTATATGATACTGATAAGGAGATGTTTCTTTTTTAGAAGAAATACCAATAATTTTTAATAATTGTTGTCGAAATAATATAACTATAGAAAAAATAGCACCTAGTTGAATTATAACATCAAAAACTTTTGCTTTATTTCCAGTAAAGTTAAATATTTTATTGGCCAGAATAATATGTCCCGTTGAAGAAACGGGTAAGAACTCTGTTAAACCTTCTATTAATCCTATTATAAATGCAATTATTATCTCATTCATCATGATCTATCTATATCTAAATTTATATTAAGAAAAATCTTTCTTTACGCGTTCTATAATAATTCCAACATTACTAGATTGAGCTATTGCTCCAGGTTTACTAATTTTAATACGTATCCAGGGTAAATTAAACTGGGTTATTAATAAGTATGCAATTTTCTCTGCAATATTTTCTATCAAATCAAATTTTTTATCTTTGAAAAATTTAAGAATCGTATTACTAATATCTATATAATTTATATAATTATTCTGATTGAGTTGATGATTATCTATTGAAATACCGATTTCTATATCTAATACTAATTTTTGTTTTCTTTCTTTTTCCCATTTATATATGCCAATAAATGTTATTACATTTAACTTCTCAATAAATAAAATATCCATCCATATTCCTATTATTAATTTTTTCTTTAAAAAAAGATAATATATGTTTAAAATTACTCATTAATCAAGAAAGAAAGAGAGAAATATTAGATATTATTATGAATAGTATTATGATAGTTGGATTAATAGTTTTTGCTTATTTAATTGGATCTATTTCAAATTCTATATTAATTTGTAAAATAGCGAAATTACCAGATTTACGAAAACAGGGATCTTATAATCCTGGTTCTACTAATATGTTACGTTTACATGGAAAAATATTATCATTGTTTGTAGCTATACTAGATATTTTTAAAGGTATATTTCCAGTATTATTAGGAAAATTATTATGTGATGATATATCGTTATTTTATCTTGGATTAATTACTGTTTCTACTTGTATTGGTCACATATATCCAATATTTTTCCATTTTAAAGGTGGAAAGGGAGTAGCCCCCGTATTAGGAGGTATGATGGTAATTAATCCTATACTATCTATATTAATGATTGTTACGTGGATTGTAATAGTCTTAATATTTGGATATTCATCACTTGGATCGATTATCGCTATATTAATAGGATTAATCTATAGTTTTTTTCAGCAAGAAATTATTATTCCAGTAATAATACTAGCTTTTTTAATAATATTCAGACACTATGAGAATATAAGAAGATTGTTAAATGGAAAAGAAGATAATATTTTGCAATATTTGATTAAAAAGAACCAGGATAAATAGCTATTCTAGTTCTTCAATATTCCAACGAGGTTGTACAGTAGTCATTGCAATATTATTATTCGTATTTATCGACGATCCATATTGCTGCTGTATTCGCATCAATCCGGCATAAGCAATCATTGCACCATTATCTGTACAGAATTCAGGTCTTGTATAATAGACTGTACCTCCTCTTTTTTTCATAAAATTTTTCAATTGTAGACGGATGGTGGTATTAGCACTTACCCCTCCTGCAACTACTAGCCTATTCAATCCAGTTTGATCTAAGGCACGTTGACATTTAATAGTCAGAATATCTACGATGGTATCTTCAAATGCTCTTGCAATATCGGCACGTTTTTGTTCATCGAGAACACTTTTATGAATAAGATTTGCTACAAAAGTTTTTAGTCCAGAAAAACTAAAATTTAGACCTGAGTGTTTAATCATTGGTTTAGGAAATTTATATTTTCCAGGAATCCCTTTTTTAGCTATAGATGATAGTATAGAACCACCAGGATAACTCAGACCAAGAAGTTTAGCTATTTTGTCAAAAGTTTCCCCAATAGCGTCATCAATAGATTCTCCTAATAATTTATAATTACCAATACTATTAGCAGCAACAAGCTGTGTATGTCCTCCAGAAATAAGAAGAGCAACAAAGGGAAAAACAGGAGAATAATGGGATTCTAACATCGGAGATAGAAGGTGTCCTTCCATATGATTAATGGCAATAGCAGGAATATCTAATGCATAGGCTAATGATCGCCCAACCATTGCACCTATCATAAGTGCACTAATTAGTCCTGGTCCATTTGTATAAGCAATTCCTTGAATATCGGTTAATTTTAATTGTGATTCTTCTAATACTTTTTTTATTAATGGGATGATCTTTCTAATATGATCTCGAGAGGCTAATTCAGGTACTACACCACCATAATGCTTATGTAACTCTATTTGACTATATAATTGATTTGCAATCAAACCATGAATAGCGCTATAAATTGCTATTCCTGTTTCGTCACAAGATGTTTCAATCCCTAAAATATACATGAATTTATTTCGATAGAATGAATATCTTTATTTATTTTTCTTCTTTATGAGAAGTATTGGCTAGAAGCCATTTACTAATTCTATTTTTTTGATCTTTGTTTAACCACATACCTAATTTGGTTCTTCTCCAAATAATATCATCTAATTCCATTGCCCATTCTTTTTTTATTAAATAATTTAATTCTACTTCGTGTAGACCATGACCAAAGTGTTCACCTAAATTTTGAATTGTATGGATCCCATTTAATAAATCTTCAGTACAGGTACCATAAGTATATATATATCGTTTCGCTAATTCTTCTGAAAGAAAAGGAAACATATGTTTTATATGTTCTAAATAATTATCCATATTTTCTATATTACCACCTGATAGAATTATATGACTTGTCCAAGCTCCTTTAGCATGAGGATAATATTTCATTAATTTATTCATTGCATGTTCTGCTAGTTTACGATATGTAGTAATTTTTCCCCCTAATACGGACAATAAAGGAAGACGGCCTTGTTTATCACTTACAGATAAAATATAATCTCTGGTTATTTTTTGTGCTGTTTTAGATTGATCATCATATAGGGAACGTACTCCAGAATAATGCCATATTATGTTTTTTCTGTTTAAAGGTTTTTTAAAGTAAGAATTATAAATATTCAATAAATACTCAATTTCATTATCATCAATAGTGACTTTTCTTGGATCATCCAAATATTCTATATCAGTAGTACCTATTATAGAAAATTGGTTCATCCATGGGATAACAAATATGATACGTTTATCTTCATTTTGAAGAATAAAAGCTAAAGGTAGCGTATGTGTGCGAGGGACAACAATATGACTCCCTTTTATAAGACGAACATTATATTTTAATGAATTTTGAGTCTCTTCCAGATTCTCTTCAATATTGTTATCAATTAATTCTTTTACCCATGGACCGGCAGCATTAACGAGTCCTTTACTATGCAAAGTATAAATCTCTCCATTTAATATATTTTTAGCTTTGATTATCCAATATGATTCATGACGTTTGGCATGAATGACTTGCATACGTGTCTTGACTTCTCCACCTTTTTTTACTATTTCTTGAGCATTAATAATAACTAAACGAGCATCATCTACCCAACAATCCGAATATTGAAATCCTTTAGTAATATCTGGTTTTAATATAGAAGAATCTTGATTGAAAAAACACTGATTACTTGCAGGTAAACTAGTACGTTTCACTAGATGATCATAAATAAATAAACCCATTCTAATTAACCATGCAGGACGTAAATGAGGACGATGTGGTAGACAAAATCTCATTGGACTAATAATATGTGGAGCCATTTTGAGTAAAATTTCTCTTTCAGCTAATGCTTCCCTTACTAAACGAAATTCATAATTTTCAAGATAACGTAATCCTCCATGAATAAGTTTGGAACTTGCAGAAGACGTAGCAGATGCGAGATCTTGTGCTTCAAGTAATACCACAGACAATCCACGTCCAGCAGCATCTGCTGCAATACCAACTCCATTAATTCCTCCACCTATCACGATTAAATCTTTAATTTCCAATTTATATCTCTCCCAAATGACTATCTATAATGAAAATCTTTTAAAATATCTAAATTAAGAAGCTATTTTCGTTTGATATTTAGTTTGATAATGAATTCTTTATTCATTTATGGATTTTGTTAAAAATCCAATGATGAGACGGTGTAATAATTTCTGGTAAAGGGATATCCCAATCCTCAATAGGAAAATCTGATTTTTCAATCAGTTGAAAATCATAAGCTAATCCAATTGGAAGCATTTTCATATTCTTTTTATATTTCCAATATAGAATGCGATCATAGAAACCTCCACCCATCCCAATTCGATATCCTTGACTATTAAAAGCTACTAAAGGAATAAAAATGACATCTAATTTTTCTAATGGTATTATTTTTCTAACATTTAGCTGAGGTTCATAAACGTTATATTTATTCTTAATAAGTGTTGTAAAGATAGTATATTCTAAAAAAATAAGATGATTCTCTGTAAAAGGATGTAATACCGGAAGATAAACTTTTTTATTATTTTTCCAAAAATATTGAATTAATTTATATGTATTTAATTCACTTTTATAAGAAAAAAATATGGAGAAATTTTTGGCGGATTCTAAACGTTTATCCTCAACAATTTTTTTTACTATATTAACAGCAGCATAATATTTTTCTTCATATGTTATAGTAGAACGATGTGCCATAATTTTTTTACGTATCTTATCTTTCATAAGAGATTTATGAATCATTATAGAAATAATACAGAGAGTGATATAGACAATATTTAATCTAATGATTTAGTAGGAGTATATTCGACTGTATAATTTTGTTCAATAAATGTTTGATCAATTGTATGTTGTAGCAAACGGACACGTTGTTCTATATTAGCGGTATATTCTTTTATTTTTAACTTTTCTTGTGTTAACTCATTAGAAATATTTAGCGCTGCAATAAATATTAGTTGTTCTATATTCGTTACTTTTGTTTTAAGCTTTAGCTCTTGTATACGTTGAGTAAGATCTTTTGCTGCTTGGTGTAGTTCATCTTTTTTTTCTTTAGGACAATTTACTCTTAATGTACGACCAAATATTTGAATATCTACCGGTTGTGTCGACATACTACTATTTCCTAATAGTTTTTCTAATTTCTAATATAAATAGATTGAATATTCTAAAGAATTAGATTTTATATTAAAAAATTAATATTTTAGATAATAATTAAAATATTATAATAAAATTATAAATTATTTATCGAAATAAGTAAAGTATCTCATTTTTAAATTATGAATATAGCATTCTATTCTATAGATAGATAATAATAGATTTTAATTAAAATTGATAAATTATGCGAGTACTTATTATTAAACTTTCTTCTATGGGTGATATTATTCATACCTTACCTGCCTTAACAGATGCACAACAAGCTTGTTCTGATATTCAATTTGATTGGATTATTGAAAAAGATTTTTCTATTATTCCTACTTGGCATCCAATAATTTCTAAAATTATACCTATTAATATGCGAAAATGGTGTAAAAATATCAATATATTAGCTAGTTATAAAGAATTTTTTATTTTTAAAAATTTGATAAAAAAAAATTATTATGATGTCATTATAGATGCGCAAGGTTTAATAAAGAGTGCTATTCTTACCAGTTTTATTAAAGGAGAAAAACATGGAATGGATTTTTATAGTGTAAGAGAACCTCTTTCTATTTTTTTTTATGACAAATGTTATTATATAAAAAAAAATCAACATGCTGTAGAACGTATTCGTCAACTTTTTGCATATAGTCTAAATTATTTTTTACCCAATAAAAAAGGAGAATATGCGATTCTTAATCAATTTTCAAATGTAAAAATCAGTAATAAACCTTATTTTATTTTTATACATGCCACAACTCATAAAAAAAAACTTTGGCCTGAATATTATTGGCGTAAATTAATTAATTTTGTAGGGATACATCTTAATTATTTGATTAAATTACCATGGGGGAATAACAAAGAATATTATAGAGCTTCTCGTTTAGCAGAGAGATTTAAACATGTAATAGTACTTCCTTATTTAACATTAAAGCAGTTGGCTTATGAAATAGTTGGTGCTAAAGCTTTGGTATCTGTTGATACGGGTCTTAGTCATTTAGCTGCAGCATTAAATCGTCCAAATTTAACACTTTATGGTCCAACAGATCCAACATTAATAGGAGGATATGGAAAAAATCAATGGTTTTTATGTGCAAAAGATAAAAAAATGGAAAATATAAAAGTGGAATATGTTTGGAAAATATTGAATAAAATCTATGAATTATAGTGATTTCTAATCCAATAGAATCTCCATTTAGAAGATTGTTTATCTAAAAATTCTTCGTCATTTATTGTAAATATTCCAATAGCAGCAATAAAAGAGTTATTATAAAATAGTAATGGAATGCGTGGACGTTCCCATGGAGGAATATTAAATTCTTTCCAAATTTTTTTTAAATAGCATCGATGTTTTCTTCCAAAAATTTTTAGTAACCCTTGAACGGTTCCAAAACGAATAAAAATATTTTCATTTATTTTAGGTGCACGTACTATACTTTCTAATGGTGAAACCGAACATAATGGAAAAATAGATTTTTTTTCTTTCGGTTGGATAGATTCGAAATTGTTTATTGGCATATGAAATAATATCCCAATATTATCTGGTAAAAAGCAATAACAGCTCTTATTATTCCAAGATATTAATTCTTGAGAAATTTTATTTTTGGTAGATAATAAATATAAATAATTTCGAAATCTTCTTATTTCTTTCTTAATTTTTTTACTACCCAAAGAAATAACTGGCTTGGCGTCACATCTGCTAAGAATAACTTCTTTCCAAAGAATCTCTAATTGCTTACTAGAAGGGAATATATTCCCATACTTAGCTATCCAATGACGGAGTATATATTTTCTACGAGGAACACTCATTGTATATAAAGGCTGAATATATAAAGATCCATTTTTTGTTAGTGTAGTCAGTGTTTCTGCTAGTAGTTCATCTAATAATTCTTCTTGTTCACGACATAATTGAGCACTACGGCTAACTGTAGTAATAAAATTAGGCCATCGATTTTCTAATAGTGGAAAAACATTCAATCTTAAAAAATTTCGATCAAATCGAGTATTCATATTACTATCATCATTAATCCATTTCAGCTTAAATTGTTTTGCATATTTTATTATATCTTTCTTTTTACAATATAAAAGAGGTCGTAAAATACGATGATTATAGAGTTGATTATTAGTTGCCATTGCTGATAATCCAGTTGGTCCACTTCCTCTCTTTAATGCTAACATTAATGTTTCTGCTTGATCATTTTGATGATGTGCTGTTAATAATACTTCTCTTAATTGTAAATCAGAAGATAGTGCATTATATCGTGCAGAACGTAAAATAGCTTCATCAATATTTTTTGTCATATTCTGCTTGATATTAATAGAAATATTTTTGAAAGGGATATCACGATATTCACATTGTTCTTTACAATGTAAACTCCAATCATCTGAAGATGGATTGATTTTATGATTAATATATACGGCTCTTAATTGAAAAAATTTTTTAATTTTTATTTTAGATAAAATATCTAAAAGTACCGTCGAATCTAATCCACCACTATATGCCAATAAAAATTGATTATATTCTGATATAATAGAAAGAATTTTTTTTAAAAGTAAATGTTGAATAGATTGAGTAGATAATATATTTATTTTCATAATAACTTTATGAAGATGTGAAAAATATTGATTAGAATCAAAATTTATAAGAATATTATTCTCTTTATTTATCATGATTAATATTAATAATATATCATATACTATTATTATAAATCTTTTTAGATAAAGAAGAATTTTTATGAGAATAAGCGAATTATATTATATTTCGAGAAATATTGAGGAGTGAAAATTTGTTAATTGATGATGAAAGTAAGCAAAGAGCACTAGCAGTTGCATTAAATCAAATTGAGAAACAATTTGGTAAAGGTTCTATTATGCGATTAGGTGAAGATCGTTCCATGGATATTGAAGCAATTTCTACTGGATCTTTATCTCTTGATTTTGCTCTCGGAATTGGTGGACTTCCTATGGGTCGTATTGTAGAAATTTATGGACCAGAATCATCTGGAAAAACTACTTTAGCTCTTCAAGTAGTTGCAACTGCTCAAAATGATGGAAAAATATGCGCTTTTATTGATGCTGAGCATGCTTTAGATCCAATCTATGCAAGTAAATTAGGTGTAAATGTTAATAACTTACTTTGTTCTCAACCTGATACTGGTGAACAAGCATTAGAAATTTGTGATACATTAATCCGTTCTGGAGCGGTAGATGTAATTATTGTAGATTCAGTTGCGGCTTTAACCCCTAAAGCAGAAATTGAAGGTGAAATTGGAGATTCTCATATAGGATTGACTGCACGTATGATGAGTCAAGCTATGCGTAAATTAGCAGGAAATTTAAAAAATGCTAATACTCTTTTAGTTTTTATTAATCAAATAAGAATGAAAATTGGAGTAATATTTGGAAATCCAGAAACCACGACTGGTGGGAATGCTTTGAAGTTTTATGCATCGGTTCGATTAGATATTCGACGTCTTGGATCAATAAAAGAAGGAGATAATGTTATAGGTAGTGATACACGTGTCAGAGTAGTAAAAAATAAAGTAGCCGTCCCATTTAAACAAGCAGATTTTCAAATTATCTATGATGTAGGAATTAATGTAATTGGAGAATTAGTCGATTTAGGTGTAAAATATAATTTAATTGAAAAATCTGGAACATGGTATAGCTATAATGGTAATAAAATTGGACAAGGAAGAAGTAATGTATGTAAATTTTTAAAAAAAAATGTGGAATTATCGTCTGATATTAAAAATCAATTACGTCATATACTTTTTAATAAAGTTTCTGATGTTGAAAATCTTCCTTTTAAAGAAAATAAAATTAATGAAGAATAATATTTCCGAAATTCGTCAAACTTTTCTTAAATTTTTCAAGAATAAAAATCATACAATATTAAAAAGTAGTTCATTAATACCTGCAGATAATGATCCAACTGTTTTAATAGTTAATGCCGGTATGAATCAATTTAAAGAGATATTTTTAGGGTTACAATCTCCTCCTTATCAACAAGTTGCGACAGCTCAACGTTGTGTACGTGCAGGTGGAAAACATAATGATTTAAGTAATGTTGGATATACAACACGACATCATACATTTTTTGAAATGTTAGGTAATTTTAGTTTTGGAAGTTACTTTAAAAAAAAAGCAATTGAGTTGGCTTGGGAATTATTAACCAGTTCAGATTGGTTTAATATTCCAAAAGAGCGTTTATTGGTAACCGTATACGCTTATGATAAAGAATCTTATAATATTTGGATTAATAATATAGGATTACCTAAAAATCGTGTGATTCAAATAGGTAATAAAAAAGAATTATATCATTCGGATAATTTTTGGAAAATGGGAGATACTGGTCCTTGTGGTCCATCCTCTGAAATTTTTTATGATCGTGGAGATCATCTTTTAGGAACTTTACCAGGCAGTTCTGAAGATCAAGAAAGTGGAGATCGTTATATAGAAATTTGGAATCTTGTCTTTATGCAGTTTAACAGAAAATTAGATGGAACTATGATTTCTTTACCTAAACCTACAGTTGATACAGGAATGGGTTTAGAGCGGATTGCCTCAGTCTTACAAAATGTTGATTCTAATTATGAAATAGATTTATTCCGTCAATTAATTATCGAAGTCGCTAAAATTATAAATGTTAGTGATCTGCATAATAGATCTCTATATGTAATTGCTGATCATATCAGATCTTGTGTATTTTTAATTTTTGATGGTCTTTTTCCTTCTAATGAAGGAAGAGGATATATATTAAGACGTATTATTAGACGTGCTATTATATATGGAAATTTATTAGGTAATAATAACATTTTTTTTTATAAAATCGTTAAACCATTAATTGATTTAATGGATGATCATGAAATTGTTCATTCTTTAGCACAGAAACAGAATATAATAGAAGATATTCTTTATAATGAAGAAAAAAATTTTCATCATACACTTAAAAACGGATTAATATTATTAAATCATGAAATGGAAAAATTAGATTCTAATATACTGAGTGGAGCAAGAGCGTTTTATCTTTATGATACTCATGGTCTTCCTTTAGATTTGATTATAGAAATATGTAATCAAAAGAATATACAAGTAAATACACAAGAATTTTACTATCAGATGGAATTACAACGTCAACGTTCTCAGCAATTATATTTTGTCAAAAATGCGAAATATGCCTTTTTATCAATGGATAAACCCACTTCTTTTTTAGGATATGATCATATTCATACAAAAGGTCAAGTTATAGCTTTAATTAAAGACAATAAATTAGTTCAAATTTTAAATGAAGGTGAAGAAGCAATAGTATTATTAGATCAAACACCATTTTATGCGGAATCTGGAGGACAAATTGGAGATAAAGGTAAAATAATAGTTCAGAAAAAGATAGGTATTTTTAATGTATATGACACTAAAAAATATGGTCATATTTTTTATCATTTTGGTAAAATGAATAAAGGGATATTAAAATTAGGAGATCAAGTTGAAGCTATCGTAGATAAAAACATAAGAATTTGTACTTCTGTGAATCATTCTGCAACACACTTACTACATGCCATATTACGTATTGTATTAGGTAAGCATATTAAACAAAAAGGATCATTAGTAACCGATCAATACTTACGTTTTGATTTTTATCATAGTGATACTATGGAAAGAGAACAAATTCGTCAAGTAGAATTTCTTTTTAACCAACATATATGGAGTAATTTGCCTATATCTACTGAAATTATGGATTTAGATAGAGCAAAAAGTACAGGAGCTATATCTTCTTCTTCATTTGAAAAAAAATATTATCAAATATCCGAAGTTCGAGTATTAAATATTGGTGTTCTTTCAAAAGAAATATGTGCAGGAACTCATGCTAAGAATACAAGTGAAATTGGACTGTTTTATATTACGGCCGAATATAGTATAGCCGCTAATACTCGTCGTATTGAAGCCATAACTAGAGAAGTAGCTTTGAATTCTATACAGAATAAATGTAGTTTAATAAGTAATCTTAATATTGTTTTGAAGAGTAGTGATAAAAATATAATGGAACAAATTTTTTCTTTACAAAAACAGGTTTGTTCCTTGGAAAAAGATATTAAATTTTTTAAATTAAAGTACGCTTCTCAAAAAAGTGAATTATTAGTTGATAAATTACGTAAAATTCAAGGTATTCCTATCATAGTTAGTCAATTAGAAGACAATATTGATAAGGAAACACTTCATATTATTCTCAATATTTTAAAACAGAAACTACAATCTGTTGTCATTGTATTAAGTACTATACTCAATGATAAAATTCATTTATTTGTGAGTGTAACTAATGACTTAACTAATCGTATTAATGCTCTTAATATTATTCAATATTTATTAAAAAAAATAGAAGGAAAAGGGGGAGGAAATAAAAATTTTGCTCAAGGAATAGGAAAAAATATTTCTACTTTCCCAAGTATATTAGAAAGTTTCTTTCAGACTATTTTGAATTAAAATTAATATTTTTATTTAATAATGTCACGATTATTTGAACTATTAGTAATAACTAATAAAACAGTAATGAATATTCAAAAAATATTTGACTTGTAATTTACAAAAGGTAATATAGATAGAATTTGGGTGAGGTGGCAGAGAGGTTGAAAGCGCTCCCCTGCTAAGGGAGTATATGATTTGAATATTGTATCGAGGGTTCGAATCCCTCCCTCACCGTAAGTAAATAAATTTGCACCCGTAGCTCAGTTGGATAGAGTACTCGGCTACGAACCGGGTGGTCGGGGGTTCGAATCCTCCCGGGTGCGTTTTATTTATAATTGATTACTTTCGAACATAGCGGAAATAGATTCTTCATTACTTATACGACGTATAGCTTCAGCTAACATTCCAGATAAAGTGAGAGTACGTACATTCGATAAGACTTGAATGGCTATATTTAATGGAATAGTATCGCAAACGATAACTTCATCTATCATAGAATTTTTAATATTTTCATGAGCTTTTCCTGAAAAGATGGGGTGAGTGGCGTAGGCAAATACTCTTTTAGCATCGCTATTTTTTAGTGCTTCCGCAGCTTTACATAACGTTTCTCCAGTATCAATCATATCATCTACTAAAATACAATCACGATTTGCTACATCTCCTATTACATGCATCACCTCTGTCGTATTAATACGAGGACGTCTTTTATCAATAATAGCCATATCCGTTTCATTTAATCTTTTAGCAATAGCACGAGCGCGTACGACTCCACCTATATCCGGTGATACAATAATGGGATTATTTAGATTTTGATTAAGCATATCATCCAATAAAATTGGACTACTAAATACATTATCTACTGGCACATCAAAAAATCCCTGAATTTGTTCAGCATGTAAATCTACTGTTAGGATACGATCCACCCCGACACGTGAAAGGAAATCAGCAACGACTTTTGCTGTAATAGGTACACGAGCAGAACGTACTCGTCTATCTTGTCTAGCGTATCCAAAATAAGGCATTACCGCAGTAATACGACCCGCAGAAGCTCTGCGAAGTGCATCAATCATTACAATTAATTCCATAAGATTATCATTGGTTGGAGCACAAGTAGATTGAATAATAAATATATCTCCACCACGTACATTTTCATTAATTTGTACGCTAACTTCACCATCACTAAAACGACTAACAGAAGCTTTGCTGAGATTGGTATATAGACGTTGAGCAATATCTTTTGCTAGTTTTATACTAGCATTTCCAGCAAATAATTTTATATCAGACACGGTAACAACCTCATTCATAATGAATATCAATAATCAATAAGAAATTTTTTATGTAGTGGTGAGATATTCGTACTTTTTGCTATAAACCCATACATCCAATTAGGAAAGAGAGATAAAATTTTTCTAGCATCATCTTCAGTATCAAATTCAGATAATATACATGATCCTGTTCCAGTTAATCGAGAAGATGGAATATGTTTTAATAACCAGCTGATATGTTTATCAACGATAACGAAACGTTTCCTTACTATTAATTCACAATCATTTTTAAATGGCATGACTAATAATTTTAGAAGTGATAAACGAGGAGAATTTCTTTTAAGATTAGGATCATTAAAAATGTCTGCAGTAGAAATATTTATAGGAGGGACTGTGATAATATACCATTTTTCCTTAGGAAAAATGGGTAAAAGACAATCTCCAATTCCTTCAGCAAAAGCGGATTTTCCTCGAATAAAAAATGGGACATCTGCACCAAGTTTTAAACCTATATTCGCTAATATATTTAAATTTAAGTTTAATTTCCATTGTTTATTTAGAGCAATAAGTACTGTTGCTGCATTTGAGGATCCACCTCCTAGACCTCCACCTATTGGTATAACTTTCTTTAAAGAAATATTGGCTCCTAGTAAAGAAGTAAGGGTATTTTTATTTTTTTGCATAACAAAATTTTTTAATAAATGTGCCGCACGTATAATAAGATTCTTTTCATCGGAGATAAAATTATAGTTATGAATTAATTGAATACGACCATTAAAATTTGAATTAATAGTTAAAATATCACCATAATTAAGAAATTGATAAAGTGTTTGTAACAAATGATACCCATTTTTTTTGCGACCAGTAATATATAAGAATAAATTTATTTTAGCTGGTGCTATCCATTTATTATTTAACATAAAGATTGTTATTGATTAGTGATTAAATCACTATTCTAGTGTACTAATTCTATAGTAGAATAGATTTGTTCTTTAAAAATATTGAACGATCGATTAATAAAAAAATTTTTACTAATAAGAGTTAAATATTTATTGATATTATAAAAATATTTTAATCGTAATCTATGAGTGTTTGTCATAGTAAATATTGTATATTTAAATTAATCACTATAAATTTATTTTATAATAAGGTTTTATCATGGATTCCATTTTATTAAATAAATTAACCATGTTACAGAATCAATATGTAAAAATCGAATCATTATTGAATAATCCAGATAAAATCGATTCTGAGTTTTTAAATAAAATATCTAAAGAATATATCAAACTTTCTGAAATTAATCATTATTTTAATCAATGGAAACGAATAAAAGAAGATATTAGTATTTTTCAAAAAATGATTATAGACTCAGCAGATACTATTAATGATATTGATCTTGCTAAAAATGAAATCAAACAATATCAATCTGAATTAGAAGAGATAGAAGAAAAATTATATATAATTTTACTCCCTAAAGAAATTAATGATGATAGAGGTTGTTTTTTAGAAATACATTCTGCAACTGGTGGAGTAGAATCAACTCTATTTGCTAGTGATCTCTTTCGTATGTATAATGAATATATAGAAAGGTTGCAATGGCAATTAGAGATTGTCACAACGAGCTATAGTGAACATGGTGGATTCAGAGAAGTGATTATTAGTATACCTAATAAAGGTGCTTATAGTCAATTAAAATTTGAATCTGGAGGTCATCGTGTACAAAGAATACCAGATACTGAATCTCAAGGTAGAATACATACCTCTACCTGTACAGTAGCAGTAATGCCTATTCTTTCTGAAAAAGAATATCCTAAAATTTGTCTAAATGATTTGCGTATTGATACTTTCCGTTCATCAGGAGCAGGTGGACAGCATGTCAATACTACAGATTCAGCTATTCGTATTACTCATATACCCACTAAATTAGTAGTAGAATGTCAAGATGAACGATCACAACATAAAAACAAAGCTAAAGCTTTATCAGTATTAGCTGCTAGATTATATGCTGCAGATGAAAAAAAAAGACAGCAGGAACAATCTTCATTACGTCGTAATCTTCTTGGAAGTGGTGATCGTTCTGATCGTATTCGTACATATAATTTTACTCAAAATCGTGTGACTGATCATCGTATTAATCTAACTCTTTATTGTTTAGATAAAATTCTTTCAGGTGATCTTAATTTACTTATTAACCCTCTTCGAAAAGAACATCAATTGGAGAGACTATCAGAAATATTTTTCAATTATTATGAACTGGAATCAATGGTTAAGACAAGCTAGTAAACGTTTAAGTTTAAGTCCAATGATAAATAGTATACTTGAGGCCGAAATTCTTTTAGGTAAAGTGACGGGTTTTTCACGTGCTAAATTATTAGCATATAGTGACACTAAAATCACTGATACAGAATATAGAGAGTTAGAAACTTTACTTAAACGTCGTGAATTGGGTGAACCTATTGCTTATTTAATTGGAAAACGTGAGTTTTGGTCTTTACCCTTTTCCGTAAATTCTGCTACTTTTATTCCTAGAGCTGATACGGAATGTTTAGTTGAACAAACATTAAATTTATTTGCTAATATAGAAATTAGAGTCTTAGATTTAGGAACTGGAACAGGTGCTATAACCTGTGCATTGGCTTATGAAAGGAGTAAATGGTTTATTGTAGGAATCGACTCTAGTATTGAGGCAATTAAATTAGCACGTTATAATCAAATTTCATTAAAAATCAATAACATACAGTTTATTTGTGGAGATTGGTTTAATCCATTAAAAAAGATTGCTTATCATATAATTGTAAGTAATCCCCCTTATATCTCTGAAAATGATCCATATTTAAATATTGGAGATGTACGTTTTGAACCTAAATATGCATTAATATCTGGAAAAAAAGGAGTCGAACAGATTACGATAATTTGTAATAGTGCTAAAAAATATTTATTATCTGGTGGTTGGTTAGTATTAGAACATGCTTGGAATCAAGGAAAATATGTACGTAATTTATTTGCTTCTACTGGATTTGTTCATATTAATACTTTCAAAGATTATACTGGAAATGAACGTGTAACTTTAGGGAGAGTATATTAATTAATTTTACTTAATTCATTATGTATATTATATCTATCAATGACTATTAAAAAAACTTAATATGAAAAATAGAATTATTAATATTGGAAATATTAAAATTGCAAATAATCTTCCATTTGTTCTATTTGGTGGATTAAATGTATTGGAATCTCGTGATTTGGCAATACGTGTATGTGAACACTATATTAATATAACACAGAAGCTAAATATTCCTTATATATTTAAAGCTTCTTTTGATAAAGCTAATCGTTCTTCTATACATTCTTATAGAGGTCCTGGTTTAGAAAAAGGAATCCAGATATTTGAAGAACTTAAACATATATTTCAAGTCAAAATCATGACTGATGTACATGAAATCAATCAAATTCCATATTTGTCTAATATAGTAGATATTATTCAATTACCTGCTTTTCTAGCACGTCAGACAGATTTAATTACTGCTATGGCTCGTAGTAATATTGTTATTAATGTAAAGAAACCACAGTTTTTGAGTCCAGAACAAGTTGGAAATATAATAGAAAAATTTAGGTTATATGGTAATGATAAGGTGATTCTTTGCGAACGTGGAAGTATGTTTGGTTATAATAATTTAATTGTGGATATGTTAAGTTTTAATATAATGAAACAAGTATCAGGTGGATATCCCGTTATTTTTGATGTTACACATGCTTTACAAATTCGTAATACATTTGATGCTATTTCTGGAGGACGTCGAAATCAAGTCAATGAATTAGCACGATCAGGTATAGCTATAGGAATAGCAGGTATTTTTATTGAAGCTCATCCCAATCCAGATCTTGCAAAATGTGATGGTCCATCCGCATTACCTTTAAATAAATTAGAAGTATTATTAAATCAAATTAAAGCTATTGATGATTTAGTAAAAAACTTTATATAAATTATATACTTCTTAAGAAGTACTATGATATTTTCTTCTTATAAAGAAGAGCAATTTTTATTAAGTTGCTTTAATAGTCATCATCATTCATTTAATTATTAATCAAATAAAATATGGTAGAAAAACGTAATATATTTCTTATTGGACCCATGGGTGCTGGAAAAAGTACTATAGGCCGACAATTATCCTATCAATTAAATATGGAGTTTTTTGATTCCGATCATGAAATTGAAAAACGTACTGGAGCAGATATAAGTTGGGTATTTGATGTAGAAGGCGAAGAGGGTTTTCGTGATAGGGAAGAAAAAATAATAGACGAAATTACAAAAAAACAAGGTATTATATTAGCTACTGGGGGAGGTTCGATAAAATCACGGGAAACGAGAAATCGATTATGTGCTAGAGGAATAGTAGTATATCTTAGAACAACTATAGAAAAACAATTATTAAGAACTCATCTAGATAAAAAACGTCCACTATTACAAGTGGCGACATCTTCACGTGTTGTATTGGAAAATCTTGCGAAAGAGCGTATTCCTATGTATGAAGAAATTGCAGATATTACGGTCTGTACAGATGATAGTAGTGTAAAATTTATTGTTAATCAGATAATTATACTTCTTGAAAAAAAGTAAATCAAATTTGGTTTAGATAAATCATTACTAACAAGATATTTAACTATAAATAATTAATTGGTAATAGGGAGTGATATCACTTTTATGGTGAAAATTATAGTCAAATTGAAATCAAAAAGCTATCCGATTCTTATCGAATCGGGTTTAATTTATGATCCAAAAGCTTGGCCATTGTATGATAGTGATAGAGTAATGTTAGTTACTAATACTTCTATAGCATCATTATATTTAAATAAATTGATAAAAAGCTTTAATTTAGCAAATATCAATGTAGATACTATAATTTTACCAGATGGTGAACAATATAAATCTCTATCGATACTGAATCGAATTTTTACTTTATTAATAAAAAAATCTTATGGTAGAGATGCAATATTAATTGCTTTTGGTGGAGGTGTAATAGGAGATTTAGTGGGTTTCGCCGCAGCAAGTTATCAAAGAGGGATACGTTTTATTCAAGTTCCTACTACTCTTTTAGCTCAAGTTGATGCGGCAATTGGAGGAAAAACTGCAGTAAATCATAAACTTGGAAAAAATATGATTGGTGCTTTTCATCAACCTATTTCAGTAATAGTTGATTTAAACTGTCTTCATACCTTATCGAAAAGACAATTTTATTCAGGTTTAGCAGAAATTATAAAGTATGGAATTATTTTAGATGGTGATTTTTTCAATTGGCTTGAAAATAATTTAGATTTACTTCTTACTTTAGATTTAAAAGCTTTAATGTATTGTGTTCCTTATTGTTGTCAATTGAAATCCAATATTGTTACTCATGACGAATATGATCAGAATTCACGTGTTTTACTCAATCTTGGTCATACTTATGGACATGCTATTGAATCTTATACGAACTATCTTAGTTGGTTACATGGAGAAGCTATATCAGTAGGAATGATGATGGCGGCACGTACCTCCTATTATTTAGGATATTTAAAGAAAGAAGATATGGACAGAATTCAAACTCTTCTTTTGCGTGCTCATTTACCTATTGTGGGACCTAAAGATATGTCTCCAAGTGATTATTTATCATATATGATTCATGATAAAAAAGTTATTTCTAATGATAAAAAATTACGTTTAGTACTTCCATTATCTATAGGAAATGCGGATGTTTTTTCTAATATAGAAAATAAAGTCATATTATCAGCTATCGAAGATAGTAATAGCGATAGCGTTACTATCTAATCTATAATGAATAGAAAAATTAATATGAGAATGATTCAAATAGCACCATCGATTTTATCGGCAAATTTTGCCAATTTAGGTTCAGATATTAATCAGGTAATATCTGCTGGTGCGGATATGATCCATTTTGATGTAATGGATAATCACTATGTACCTAATCTTACTATAGGTCCTCTTGTCCTTAAGTCTCTTCGTCATTATGGTATTACTCATCCAATTGATGTACATTTAATGGTAAAACCCGTAGATAATATGATTCGTAATTTTGCGGAAGCAGGTGCAAATTATATTTCTTTTCATCCCGAAGCCTCATTACATATCGATCGTTCTCTTCAATTAATTAAAGATTATGGTTGTAAAGCTGGACTTGCTTTAAATCCAGCGACCTCTCTTGATTGTTTAGAATATGTCATAGATAAGCTTGATATGATTTTAATTATGTTAGTTAATCCAGGGTTTAGTGGCCAACCATTTATTCCAAATATCTTAAAAAAAATTAAACAAACTAAATCCTTAATTAAGCAAACCAATCCTCGGATACTTTTATCAGTAGATGGAGGAATTAATATAAACAATATTGGATCTATAGCTCATGCTGGTGCCAATATTTTTGTTATTGGATCGGCTATTTTTAATCAAAAAAATTATCAATCTACAATAAAAAAAATGTTCTCTATTTTGAAAGAATATGCAGATACAGATTCTTATTAATTTTTTATTTAAAGAGACATTCATTGGTTAAGCAATACCAAATTGTAACTTGATAAAACTATTTGATAAGAGTAATGTAAAAATTTCCTTCTTTTTTTATTAATAAATAAAAATATGTTAAAAAATAAAAAATATACTGTATTTAGTGGGATGCAACCTTCTGGAGAGATAACAATTGGTAACTATATAGGTGCATTACGTCATTGGGAAATCATGCAAAATACTTATGATTGCATTTATAGTATCGTTGATTTACACGCTATTACGGTTAGACAGAATGCAGATATATTAAAAAAAACCTCTCTTGATATACTAGCCATATATCTTGCTTGTGGCATTGATCCTAATAAAAGTATAATATTTCTTCAATCTCATGTTCCAGAACACAGTCAATTATGTTGGTTACTAAATTGTTATACATATTTTGGTGAATTAAATCGTATGACCCAATTTAAGAATAAATCATTACATTATACTGATAATATTAATGTGGGTTTATTTAATTATCCAGTGTTAATGGCGGCTGATATTCTTCTCTATCAGACCAATAAAGTCCCAGTGGGGGAGGATCAAAGACAACATTTAGAGTTGAGTTGTAATATTGCTAAAAGGTTTAATACTTTATATGGTAAGGTTTTTACCATACCTGAATCCTATATACCCCAAACAGGTTGTCGTATTATGTCCTTGCTAAATCCATATAAAAAAATGTCTAAATCAGATACGGATTCTCATAATAGAATTGGTCTTCTAGATCATCCAGATTTAGTTAGAAAAAAAATTCTACGTGCAATAACGGATTCAGATAAACCTCCTGTAATACGATATGATCCAATTTATAAGCCTGGTGTATCTAATTTATTAAGTATTCTTTCTGGATTTAGTGGGACATCTATAGAATGTTTAGAATTGACTTTTCAAGGAAAAGTCTATAGCCAGCTTAAGCAAGTGGTATCTGATGCGGTTTTAACCGTACTAATTCGTTTACAACAGCGTTATTTTAGATTAAGGTCAGATGAAACTTATCTCAAACAGATATTGAGTAAAGGAGCAGAACAGGCTAAAGTAAGAGCACAAACTACTTTAGAAAAGGTATATAATGTAATTGGGTTTCTTCAACCTGAAAAATAAATTCATTAGTTATTATTATTTTTTCTTTATTTTGAGGTAAATCGTTACCAACTATGTTTAAAAAAATCCGTGGTGTATTTTCCAATGATTTATCTATTGATCTAGGAACTGCTAACACTCTTATTTATGTAAAAGGTCAAGGTATTGTTTTAAATGAACCTTCTGTTGTTGCTATTCGTCAAGATAGTTCGGGATCTGCAAAAAGTGTTGCCGCTGTTGGTTATGGAGCTAAACAAATGTTAGGTCGTACACCGGGAAATATTGCCGCTATACGACCAATGAAAGATGGTGTAATTGCTGATTTTTTTATCACTGAAAAAATGTTACAACATTTTATTAAACAAGTACATAGTAATAGTTTTATGCGACCCAGTCCACGTGTATTAGTGTGTGTTCCAGTTGGAGCCACACAAGTAGAACGTCGTGCGATCAAAGAATCGGCGCAAGGTGCTGGAGCACGTGAGGTATTTTTAATAGAAGAACCAATGGCTGCTGCTATTGGTGCGGGATTACCTGTATCTGAAGCGACAGGCTCAATGGTAGTAGATATAGGGGGGGGAACAACTGAAGTAGCTGTCATTTCCCTCAATGGTGTGGTATATTCTTCATCTGTTAGAATTGGTGGTGATCGTTTTGATGAAGCTATTATTAATTATGTACGTAGAAACTATGGATCTTTAATTGGCGAAGCGACAGCAGAACGTATTAAACATACTATTGGTTCTGCTTATGCGGATGATAAAATTTGTGAGATAGAAGTAAGAGGTCGAAATTTAGCAGAAGGGGTACCGAGAGGTTTTACTTTAAATTCTAATGAAATATTAGAAGCACTTCAGGAACCCCTTAGTGGAATTGTGAGTGCAGTTATGGTTGCACTGGAACAAGCTCCTCCAGAATTAGCTTCTGATATTTCAGAAAGGGGGATGGTACTTACCGGAGGGGGTGCATTATTAAAAAATCTCGATCGATTACTTAACGAAGAAACGGGTATTCCTGTTCTTGTTGCAGAAGATCCATTAACTTGTGTCGCTCGGGGAGGAGGAAAAGCCATTGAAATGGTAGATATACATGGTGGTGATTTATTTAGTGAAGAATAAATAGGATTATATATTTTGTTTTTTCATATCCTCCCCTTCTTTCAAAGGAGACCTCTTTTTAATAAAGATTATTCATTACATCTAAAATTTTTTTTAGCTACTATAACTTCTATCTTAATAATCTTTCTAGATTCTCAATATGATACATTTCATCGTATTCGCTCACAATTTCATTGTATGATCAGTAAAATTTATTTTATAACAAATTATTCATATGAAAGATTTGAGGATATAAAAATAATTCTCAAAAATAGTCATGAAATTGTAAGAGAAAATCAAGCTTTAAAAAAAGCACTATTTATTAATATCAGTAATCAACTATTATTAAAATATTATAAAAGAGAAAATGATGTTTTAAAACAGTTATTAGGATCACCATTACGTTATAATGAAAAAAAAATTCTGACTAAAGTAATCTCGACTGACTTAAGTCCTTATCGTAGTCAAATACTGATTGATAAAGGATCCCAAGATGGAGTTTATATAGGTCAACCTGTAATAAACCATCAAGGAATAGTAGGACAAGTTATATCTACTACTAGCACTAGTAGTAGAGTGTTGCTTATTTGTGATGTATCTCATGCATTACCTATTCAAGTATTACGTAATAATATACGTATGATTATTACTGGAAGTGGATATGGTAAAGATTTTAAAATAGAATATTCTCCTTATATTAAAGATATTAAAGTTGGTGATATTTTTGTGACTTCTGGAGTAGGAGGGCGTTTCCCTGAAGGATATCCTGTAGCCGTGGTGTCTTCTATACAAATCGATACTAAACACAATCGTACAATTATCTATGCCAAGCCTACTGCATTATTACAAAATTTATATTATCTTTTATTACTTAATTATACGGATAATCCGCCATTATCGCCGGATGAAGTACACGATTTAGCGAAAAAAAGATTTATGCATATAATAAGCAATACTAATTGATTTTTTTATGAATAATCAATGTTGTTACTATCGTTGCAATGGGATAGTTTGGATATCTTTTTTTATTGCATTTATTTTACAAATTTTTCCTTTGTGGCCAAGTCAATTGAATTTATTTAAACCTTCTTGGATTAATTTAATATTAATTTACTGGATAATTACAATTCCTTCTCAATTTAATATTGGCATTGGTTTTATACTGGGATTAGCGATGGATATTTTATTAGATATCACTGTAGGAATACAGGGAATAGCGATGAGTTTATTGACTTATCTAATTATATTAAATATTCATTTCCTTCAGAGAATATCTATTTATTATCAAACATTAATTATTATGTTATTATTATTAATTACCAAAATCATTATATTTTTAATACTATATATGATCTCTACAATGAGATTTAGTTCTGAACTCTTTTTGGAAATTATTGGAGATGGATTGTTTTGGCCTGTTATTTTATATCTTATGAATAAGAGTTTATTCTTCTATATAAGGAGAAGAATAAACTAATAGGAAATATTTGTTTCCTATATATATACTCTAAAATTATTTACAACGAGTTTCTTTTTCTATTAATATAAGAAAATAATTTTTAAATATTTGAAGAGTAAAGCATAATATGAAGCTGGTTTCTGTATTTGAAGTATTACAAGGTAATATAATCCTAAATAGTCAAGTAATATTACGTGGATGGATACGCACACGACGAGACTCTAAATTAGGTATTTCATTTCTTCATATTTATGATGGTTCTTGTTTAGGATCGTTACAAGTTATAATACATAATACGTTACCCAACTATAAAGAAGAAGTTTTACATCTTACCACGGGTTGTTCTGTTTCAATTGTTGGAAAAATCGTTCAATCTCCATCTAGTGGTCAATCTTTTGAGCTAGTAGGAAACAATCTAACGGTATTGGGGTGGATTGAAGATCCTAATACATATCCGATTGCTGCTAAGCGTCATAATCTCTCTTATTTGAGAGAGGTAGCTCATTTACGTCCCCGTACTCATACAATAGGTGCAGTTACAAGAATACGTCATACTTTAGCATGGGCTATTCATCAATTCATGCATCAAAGAGGTTTTTTTTGGGTTTCAACTCCTGTTATTACCGCTGCTGATACAGAAGGAGTTGGCCATATGTTTAGAGTCTCCACTCTAGACTTAGAGAATCTTCCACGAAAAAAAAATGGAAAAATAGATTTCAAAGAAGATTTCTTTGGTAAAGAGGCATTTTTAACAGTTTCTGGACAACTTAATGGTGAAGCTTATGCTTGTGCTGTATCAAGAGTATATACTTTTGGTCCAACTTTTCGTGCGGAAAATTCTCATACCAAGCGACATTTATCTGAATTTTGGATGGTAGAACCGGAAGTAGCATTTGCTAATTTAGACGATATTGCAGAATTGGCGGAATGTATGCTTAAAGATATTTTTAAAGTTATTTTAGAAGAACGTTATGATGATATAGAATTTTTATCCCAAAGAAGTATGTCAAAAAATCTTATTAATCAGTTAGAGCAATGTATTTTATCTAAATTTATTAGAATAGATTATAATGAAGTTTCCGATATTTTACGTTATGCTCATGTGAAATTTGAAAAAAATTTTTATTGGGGTCAAGAATTGTCTTCGGAACATGAAAAGTATTTATTAGAGAAATATTTTCCTTCACCCATAATAATAAAAAATTATCCTAAAGAGATAAAAGCATTTTATATGCGTGTAAATGAGGATGATAAGACCGTTTCAGCATTAGATATATTATTTCCAGGAATAGGTGAAATTATTGGAGGATCACAACGTGAAGAACGTTTAGAGAAGTTAGATAAACGTTTGGATGCCTTAGGTATGAATAAAGAGAATTATTGGTGGTATCGTGATCTTAGAAAATATGGAACGGTACCTCATTCAGGATTTGGACTCGGTTTTGATCGATTAGTATCTTATGTTACTGGATTAAACAATATTCGTGATGTTATACCCTTCCCACGTACTCCTGGAAATATAAGTTTCTAGATATGATAACGTTATTATTCTCTTATTAATGGAGGTATAAAGGTAAACCCCATATCCCATGGTTGTTCTATCCAAGTATTTTGAGGAATATCAACAACATAATCATCAACGAATAAACGTCCAGAAGGTTTAGCAAAAAGAGTGACAAAATGTGCTTTTGGATATAGGGTACGGATGGCTTTAGCAGTGTTTCCAGTATCTACTAAATCATCTACTATAATATAACGATCTCCGTCTCCATCTGCACGTTTAATTATATCTATTTTTTTACGTTGTATATTGTAATCATAACTAGATATACAAACAGTATCGACATAACGTATAGCCAATTCTCTTGCTAAAAGAGCTCCAGGAACTAATCCACCTCTACTTACAGCTATAATCCTTTCCCACTTTTTTTGGGAATCAAGTAATCTCCTTGCTATAGTACGTGCATGATTTTGCAATGTATCCCAAGTAACTATATGTTTATTATCTATCATATAAATGGAATTGATCCTTTTTCATATTGGATTAAAAAAAAGAACAAACTCATTCAAATGAGTTCTATTCAATATAGATAGGATAGAATAATATATTATTAATATTTTATCTAAAAGTTATTTTTTACAATTAATGATAAATAATATAACTATAATTCTTACTATCTTGTCTCCTCTTTACTTTTTGTATAGACAGTATAGTCGAATTATATTATGGTATCCTATTATTTTTACGTTTTAATTAGGATTAATAATTAAATTTATTTATGAAGATACATAAAGAAAAAAATAGACCTATTAATTTAAATCTATGGACTATGCATTTTCCTATTACCGCAATAGTATCTATTTTACATAGGATATCTGGTATTATTATGTGCTTTTTTTTAGGCATTTTAATTTATATACTTTATTTATCTTTATCGTCTTATGACGGATTTCTTTATATAACCAATATATTAAACTACTTTACATGTAAAATTATTATCTGGTTAATAGCTAGTATTTATTTATATCATATAATAGGTGGAATACGTCATATTTTAATAGATATAGGATGGTTAGACGATACATTTTTATCTGGTAAAAGAACTGCATATCTTCTTTTATTATTAAGTCTAATATTGTCTATTGGTATTGGTATTTTTTTATGGTAAAAATATGTTCAAAAAGAATGAATCAGCATTAAAAATAAAAGGATCATATGAGTGGTTATTAATGCGTGTTACCGCTCTGATTATATGTGCTTATCTTCTCTATTTATTAATCTTTCTATCCAAAGGTGGAATTACTTATGAAGATTGGTATAGCTTTTTTTCTCTATCTATAACAAAAATTTTTACTTCATTTTCTATATTTGCTATAGTTCTACACGCTTGGATAGGTATGTGGCAAGTAATAACTGACTATATACAATCGGTATTACTACAAGTAATAATACAACTTCTATGGTTTATTGTTCTAATAATGTTACTATTTTGGGTAATCTTTCTAATGTGGAATGTGTAAGATATGAGTATTGCAATAAAAGAATTTGAAGCAATAGTAATCGGATCTGGGGGTTCGGGGATGCGAGCCGCTTTACAAATTTCTTTAATGGGATTTTCCTGTGCTTTAATTTCAAAAGTCTTTCCTACACGTTCTCATACGGTATCCGCACAAGGAGGTATTACTGTAGCCTTAGGTAATATACATCTAGATAATTGGGAATGGCATATGTATGATACTGTTAAAGGATCTGATTATTTAGGCGATCAAGATGCAATAGAATATATGTGTAAATCTGGTCGAGAAGCGATAGTAGAACTTGAACATATGGGTCTCCCTTTTTCACGTTTAGAAAATGGTCGTATTTATCAAAGACCATTTGGTGGACAATCGATTAATTATGGTGAAAAGCAAGCAGCTCGTACTGCTTCTGCAGCGGATAGAACTGGACATGCTTTATTACATACATTATATCAACAAAATTTAAAAAATCATACTATGATTTTTTCTGAGTGGTATGCTATTGATTTAGTAAAAAATCAGGATGGAGCGATCGTGGGATGTATTGCTCTATGTATTGAGACAGGAGAAGTTGTATATTTTAAAACGCGTGCGACTGTATTAGCAACAGGAGGAGCAGGTCGCATTTATCAATCTACTACAAATGCTCATATTAATACAGGTGATGGAATTGGGATGACTTTACGTGCGGGTATTCCGGTTCAAGATATGGAGATGTGGCAATTTCATCCAACTGGTATCGCAGGAGTTGGTATACTTATTACCGAAGGGTGTAGAGGTGAAGGAGGGTACTTACTTAATAATGAGAATGAAAGATTCATGGAACGTTATGCTCCTAATGCAAAAGATTTAGCAAGTCGTGACGTAGTTTCACGTTCTATCATGATAGAAATAAAAGAAGGTCGAGGCTATTATGATGATATTTTAGGATACTATGTCAAATTAAAGCTTGATCATTTAGGAAAGGAAATTTTAGAAAAACGTCTTCCAGGTATTTTAGAATTAGCTCGAAATTTTGCTCACGTAGATCCAGAAAAGGAAGCGATTCCTGTCATTCCTACTTGTCATTATATGATGGGAGGTATTCCTGTAAAATTGAGTGGTCAAGTTATTAATATTGATGACGAAGGAAAAGATCAAATAGTTCCTGGATTATTTGCAATAGGAGAGACAGCTTGTGTTTCAGTTCATGGTGCAAACAGATTAGGTGGAAATTCGCTTTTAGATTTAATCGTATTTGGTCGATCTGTTGGATATCATTTAAAAGAATCTTTAAGAGAACAAGGTTCTCTACGAGATGCCAGTCATGATGAAATTGAACGATCTTTAATACGATATAATCGTTGGAATAACAATCGTACTGGAGAAGATCCAGCGGTCATAAGAAAAGCATTACAAGCTTGTATGCAAAATCATTTTTCTGTTTTTAGAGAAGGAAGGATTATGGAAAAGGGTTTAGCTAAGTTAGAAGAAATTCGTGATAGAATTTCTTATGCTCGATTAGATGATAATTCGATGGCCTTTAATACGCAACGTATAGAATGTTTGGAATTAGATAATTTAATAGAGACCGCTTATGTAACGGCTTTATCTGCTCTTTTTCGTCAAGAAAGCCGAGGAGCGCATAGTCGTTTTGATTTTCCTGATAGAGATGATAATAATTGGCTTTGTCATTCTTTATACTTACCAATAAAAAAAGCAATGAAACGCAGAAAAGTTAATATGCAACCATTATTTCGTTCTGCTTTTCCTCCACATATACGCTCTTATTAACTTTTTCGAGAAGAAATAGTGAAAATTGAATTTTATATTTATCGATATAATCCTACTTCTGATAAGAGTCCTTATATGCAAAACTATACGATTAAGAATCGTCAGAAAGGGGATATGACGATATTAGATGCATTAATTCAAATTAAAGAACAACAAGATTCTAGTCTATCATTTCGTCGATCATGTCGTGAAGGAGTATGTGGATCGGATGGAATCAATATCAATGGTAAAAATGGACTAGCTTGTATTACTTCGCTTTCTTTTTTATATAAGAAAAAGAAGAAAATTATTCTACGACCTTTACCTGGGTTACCAGTCATACGTGATTTAGTAGTGGATATGACTCTTTTTTATCAACAATATGCAAAAATCAAGCCCTTTCTTATTAGAAAAGATCATACTGAAAATATCGATAAAGATAATAAAGAGTATTATCAATCTCCAGAAGATCGTGCGAAACTAGATGGATTATATGAATGTATTTTATGTGCCTGTTGTTCCGCTTCTTGTCCTTCATTCTGGTGGAATCCGGATAAATTTATTGGTCCTGCTGGATTATTAACTGCTTATCGTTTTTTATCTGATAATCGAGATACTGCTCATACTTTACGTTTAAAGGAGTTAAATAATGCCTTTAGCGTTTTTCGTTGTCATAGTATCATGAATTGTGTTAGTGTTTGTCCAAAAGGACTGAATCCAACTAAAGCTATCCATAATATTAAACGTAATCTAATACATAAAAATTAAATTGAATATCGTCAATAAAGGAGCATTATGCAAAATAGTACGAAAAACTGGTTAAATTCATTGTATCTATGTGGAATGAATGATGTTTATCTAGAAAATTTGTACGAAGATTACTTACGTAATCCTAATTCTATTGATAAAAGTTGGCAAACAATTTTTCAGCATTTTTCTTCTTGTGATTCTGAATTAGTCCAAATCCGTAGAAAAGAAATACCAGATTATCAAGATTATGATGATACACAAGCAAAAATTTTAAAAATGATTGAGGCCTTTCGTACGAAAGGCCATTTTAATGCAAAATTAGATCCATTAAATTTATGGAAAAAAAAGATTATTCCTGAGCTTGATCTTAGTTTTTATTCTTTAAGTGATTATGATTTAAAAAGAAAATTTTATTTTGAATTATTATGTTCTAAAAGTGATGGCATGAGCTTGGAAGAAATCTATCATTTTCTGAAAAAAACTTACTGTAGTTCAATTGGTATTGAATATATGCATCTTTTTCATGTGGAAGAAAAAGGATGGATTCAAAACTATATGGAATCTATTATGAACAATACTATTTTTTCCGTCGAAGAGAGCAAACTTTTTTTACAGGAATTAACTGCAGCAGAAGGAATAGAGCGATATTTATCTAATAAATTTCCGGGTGCTAAACGTTTTTCTTTAGAAGGAACGGATGTATTCATTCCTATGTTAAAAGATATAATACGGCATAGTAGTAAATATGGAACTCAAGAAATTGTAATGGGTATGGCACATAGAGGGAGATTAAATACATTAGTAAATGTCTTCGGAAAGAAAACTCAAGATTTATTTGATGAATTTTGGGGAAAAAAAATTGCTTATTCTATATCAGGAGATGTCAAATATCATCAAGGCTTTTCCTCCGATTTTGAAACGAAGAATGGAGTAGTGCATTTATCATTAGCTTTTAATCCTTCTCATCTTGAAATAATTAGTCCTGTTGTTATGGGTTCTACAAAAGCACGTATTGATCGTTTAAATGAGGAAGATGAAAATAGTAAAGATAGTAGTAGTAAAGATTGCTTATCTATTATTTTACATGGAGATGCAGCTATTAGTGGACAAGGAGTAGTACAAGAAACCTTCAATATGTCCGGTCTTAAAAATTATGATATTGGTGGTACAATACATATTGTGATTAATAATCAAATCGGATTTACTACCTCTTATAATTACACACGTTCTACACATTACTGTACTGATATTACTAAAATGGTACAAATACCTATTATTCATGTCAATGCCGATGATTTAGAATCGGTTATTTTTACTGCTCGTATGGCAGTAGATTTTCGTAATACTTTTAAACGTGATGTCATCATTGATCTTATCTCTTATCGTCGACGCGGTCATAATGAATCCGATGATCCTAGTGTGACTCAACCCTTAATGTATAAAAAAATTAATACCCATTCAACTATACGCGAAATATATGCCAATAACTTAGAAAGTAGAGGAATACTGACCTCCTCTGAGACGATTGAAATGGTACATAAATTTAGGAATCTTTTAGATTCAGGAGAATCTGTTGTAGAAGAATATCGAAGACCTATAGATCGCCACGTTTGGACAAAGAATTATTCCAATAAACATATTTTAAATATAGAAAAACTCCAAGAATTAGCTATATTGACGGCCACTATACCTCCTACTCTCACAGTACATCCGCGAGTAGAAACGATATATAAAGATCGCATGGCTATGGCAAGATCGAATAAACCTTTTGATTGGGGAGGTGCAGAAATACTAGCTTATGCAACATTATTATATCAGGGTTTTCATATTCGTTTATCTGGAGAAGATACATCTCGTGGAACGTTTTTTCATCGTCATGCTGTAATACATGATCAAAATGATGGTTCTACTTATATCCCCCTTGCTCATATACGACAAGAAAAGCAAGGTTCTTTTAAGGTATTCGATTCCGTTCTTTCTGAAGAATCGACTTTAGCTTTTGAATATGGATATGCTATAACTAGACCAAATTCATTAGTAATTTGGGAAGCTCAGTTTGGAGATTTTGCTAATGGGGCTCAAGTAGTAATAGATCAATTTATTGCTTCTGGAGAACAAAAATGGGGCAGAATTTGTGGTTTAGTTCTTTTATTACCTCATGGTTATGACGGACAAGGTCCAGAACATTCTTCAGCTCGTTTAGAACGTTATCTTCAGTTATGTGCAGAACAGAATATGCAAATATGTATTCCTTCTACTCCTGCTCAATTTTATCATATACTAAGACGTCAAATATTGAGTTCTATTAGAAAGCCGCTTATTATATTTTCACCCAAATCTTTACTTCGTCATCCTTTATCTATTTCTTCTTTGGAGGAACTAGCAAATGGGAGATTTTATTCTGTAATTGATGATATTGATACTGCTGATACTAATAATATTAATCATATTATAATTTGTTCAGGTAAAATTTACTATGATCTTTTAGATAAAAAACGGAGAGATAGAAAAAATAATATAGCTATTATTCGAATAGAACAACTTTATCCCTATCCAGAACAATCAATAAAAGAAATAGTCGATAAATATTCTGCTGTTAAAAATTATACTTGGTGTCAAGAAGAACCGGAAAATCAAGGCGCATGGCACTATTTTAAAGATAGTTTTTTTAAAAAATTAAAATTAGACAAGAATCTAAAATATGTAGGTCGTTCTGCTTCCGCATCGCCTGCAGTTGGATATATATCTATACATAGGAAACAACAAGAACAAATAATTAATGATGCATTAAGTAATTTTTAAAGGATAAAATAAAGAAGAATGAGTACGATAGAAATTCTTGTCCCCGATTTGCCAGAATCGGTTACAGATGCCACCGTGGTAAATTGGTATAAAAAAGTGGGAGATTATATACAGCGTGATGAAATATTAGTTGAAATAGAAACTGATAAAGTCATATTAGAGGTCCCATCTCCGAATTCAGGTGTCTTGGAATCCATCTTAGAAGAAGAAGGAAAAATTGTGATATCCCGTCAGCTATTGGGAAGAATTTGTATTGATGAAAAAAATATTCAAGATATTCTGACTCCGAATGAGAAGGATGAGAAGAATGTGAATGTTGTTGTATCTTCTACTAAAGAAGAAATCAACGAGATATACTCCGCATTAAGTCCTTCTGCTCGTCGCCATAAACAATTTAAAGATATTGGACCGCTGCCTACTGATACTATGAGCTCTATAATAGAAGAAAATCAATCTCAAACATTTTCACACCAAGAGACGATTTCTCAAAAAGAACCGCAGCATGTTGTTAAAATTTCTTCTAGTAGTGATCCTAATCGTAATGTGCATAGAATTTCTATGAACCGCTTTCGAAAAAGGATTGCAGAACGTCTACTTCATGCTAAAAATAATATGGCCATGTTAACTACTTTTAATGAAGTAAATATGCAACCCATTATTAACTTTCGTAAAAAATATGGTGACATGTTTGAGAAACGTCATAATATTCGTCTTGGATTTATGTCCTTTTATGTTAAAGCTGTTATGGAAGCATTAAGACGTTATCCTGATGTAAATGCGGCTATTGATATGGATAAAGAAGAAATTATTTATTATGAATATTTTGATATTAGTATTGCTGTGTCTACCAATCGTGGATTAGTTACTCCTGTTTTGAGAAATGTGGAATCTTTAAATTTTGCTACAATTGAAAAAAAAATTAAAGATTTAGCTCTAAAAAGTAGAGAAGGGACTTTGAAAGTAGAAGAAATTATAGGTGGTAATTTTACTATTACTAATGGTGGTGTATTTGGTTCATTAATGTCCACTCCAATTATTAATCCACCACAAACTGCTATACTGGGTATGCATGCGATTGTTGATCGTCCTGTTGCTGTAGATGGGCAAATAGTGATTTGTCCCATGATGTATCTAGCTCTTTCTTATGATCATCGTTTGATAGATGGAAAAGAATCAGTCAGTTTTTTATTAACAATAAAAGAAATATTAGAAGATCCTATACGGTTATTATTAGAAGTATAATAGAACATTAAATTCCAAAATAAAAATAAATGGATTGGTCAACATGAATTTACATGAATATCAAGCTAAATCGCTATTAGCTGAATTCGGATTAGCAATTCCAAGAGGATGTGTGTGTACAACACTTTCTGAAATTGAACAATCGACGTTTACAATTGGTCCAGCACCTTGGGTATTAAAATGTCAAGTTCATGCGGGAGGTCGAGGTAAGTATGGAGGTGTGGCAGTAGTACAATCTCGAAAAGAAGTGTCTATCTTTGCTGATAAATGGTTTAATAAAAGACTGGTTACTAATCAAACCGATTCACATGGACAACTAGTGAGTAAAATACTTATTGAACAGTTTACTCCCATTTCTCAATCCTTATATTTGGGTGTAATAATAGATAGTAAGTTGAGTCGTATAGTATTTATGGCTTCTTCTCAAGGTGGGATAGAAATAGAAGAAACGGTCAAGGAATCTCCTAACTTAATTTATAAAATTATATTAGACCCTTTGATAGGTCCTCAACCTTACCAAGGACGTCAATTGGCATTTGAAATAGGATTAAGTGGGAAACAGGTTACGATGTTTAGCGAATATTATATGCGATTAGCTAAGCTATTTATTAAATATGATTTATCTTTAGCAGAAATTAATCCATTAGTAATAACTAATACGGGAGACTTGATATGTTTAGATGGAAAAATGGTGGTTGAGAGTAATGCACTTTTTCGTCAAATTACTTTAAAGAATATGAAAGATGATAGTCAAGAAGATCCTCGTCAAGCGCAAGCTGTAAAATGGAATTTAAATTATGTTCCTTTAGATGGGAATATTGGTTGTATGGTAAATGGTGCGGGATTAGCTATGGCAACTATGGATATGATTAATCTATGTGGAGGAAAGCCTGCTAATTTTTTAGATGTGGGTGGTAATGCGAATAAAGAACAAATTACTGAAGCATGTAAAATTTTGCTCTCTGATAATACAGTACAAGCAATACTTATTAATATTTTTGGAGGGATTGTTCGTTGTGATATCATTGCGGAAGGAATTATTGATGCCGTCAATAAAATGGGAGTAAATATCCCTATTATTGTTCGTCTAGAAGGAAATCATGCTAAATTAGGTGAGGAGTATTTCACTCATAGTGGATTAAATGTTATTAATGCAACAAGTTTAATGGATGCGGCTAAAAAATCCGTTTTCGTAGTACAAGAGAAGAAATAATGTCAATTCTTATCAATAAAAATACGACTGTTATTTGTCAAGGTTTGACTGGAAAACAAGGAACCTTTCACTCTAAACAAGCTCTTTTATATGGTACTAAACTAGTAGGAGGGGTGACGCCTGGAAAGGGGGGAGAGGAACATATAGGACTACCTGTATTTAATACCGTACAATCAGCGGTTTATAAAACCGGTGCAAAGACGTCTGTCATTTATGTTCCTGCACCCTATGCTAAAGACTCTATTTTAGAGAGCATAGATTCGGGTATTACCTTAATAATTTGTATTACTGAAGGGATTCCTATTTTAGATATGTTGTTAATAAAATCTAAATTAGAAGAGAGTAATAATGTACGTTTAATTGGTCCAAATTGTCCAGGTATTATTACTCCAGGTGAATGTAAAATAGGGATTATGCCAGCATACGTTCATATTCCGGGTTCTATCGGTGTAATTTCTCGTTCTGGTACTTTGACGTATGAGGCGGTTAAACAGCTTACAGATTCGGGGTTCGGACAGTCTACATGTGTCGGTATTGGAGGGGATCCAATACTGGGTTCGAATTTTGTGGATATTCTTAAACTATTTGAAAAGGATCCCCAAACAAAGGCAATTTTATTAATTGGAGAAATTGGGGGGAGTGCCGAAGAAGAAGCGGCCGATTATATTAGTCATCATATAACGAAACCAGTCGTTGGCTATATTGCTGGTTTAACTGCACCTAGTGGTAAACGTATGGGACATGCTGGAGCAATTATTTCTTGTGGAAAAGGGACCGCTCAGGATAAATTAAAAGCTTTAGAACGCGCTGGTGTGAATATTGTCCATGATATAGAACAAATTGGGGAAATGTTTACGATGCTGTTAGCATAGATTTGAGTCACGAATTCATGAATATTTTTCAAATTTTTATTACATCCAGTTTGTTAGTAAAGGTCGTCTTATTAATATTATTATCTTCTTCTCTTTTATCATGGACTATTATAATTCAACGTCTTTGTCTTTTGAGATTTGCGTATATTGAAGTAGAAAAATTTAAAAAAAAATTTAGATTAAGTCAGAACTTAATAAGTCTTTATAAATCCATTTCTCCCCGTCAAGGAGAAATTATTGGTTTAGAGCTGATATTTTTTTCTGGTATAAAAGAATTTACGAAATTAAATCAGTTAAAAAACTGTAATATTCAGGATATAATAGAAGGTATGTCTCGTGTAATGCGTATTTGTATTAATAAAGAATTAAACATACTAGATAATCATCTTATTTTTCTGGGTATTATTAGTTCTATTAGTCCTTATATTGGATTATTTGGAACTGTTTGGGGAATTCTCAATGCTATTCTCAGTCTTGACGAATCTCGTCAGACTACATTACATACTATAGCTCCTGCTATATCTGAATCATTAATTACTACAGCTATTGGATTATTTGCCGCCATACCTGCTGCTATATTTTTTAATTATTTAAACTGGAAAATAAATAAATTAGAACAAGTTTATACTATTTTTATGGAAGAATCGGTTGCTATTTTACAGTCACAAATTCTTGCAATGTGTAAGAATGACTTTACTCTTACCAATGAAAAGAAAGACTGAATATGATAAAAAGAGTCAATCATAATGTCGTCAAAAGAGATATTAAAGATGAAATTAATATGGTCCCTTTTCTTGATATATTACTAGTAATTATGTTACTCTTTATGTTGACGGCTGTTCCTTTCTTTCAAAAATTCGATGTAAATTTACCTCATTCCACTGTTCATTCCGAATCGATTGTTAGTAAAAATAATGTCATTATTATTGAGGTATATAAACCGAATTTTTATAATATTTCTGTTAACCAGAAAAAAATTAAAGGATTAAATACAGCATCTATGAAACAAGAGATATATAATAGAATGAAAGATGATGCAAATCTATGTTGTATTTTAGGAGGAGAGAAAGATATTCCTTATAGAGAAATCATTGTTGTTTTAAATATATTGAAAACAATAGGAGTACAATCAGTTGGTCTTCTGACAAAGCATACGAACTGATTTAGAATGTTAGAAAATGATTTTTTGCTCGATATATAAAAAATTTAATAAAGAGAACTACTATGCATTAATTCTATCGATATCTTTACATTGTATTTTGTTTCTTATCATTAACATTAATCAGAATGCAATAAATAGAACAATACCAATGAAAGATTATAATTATCTCAATATGCATACAATCCTCTTAAATCAAGAGGATATCTTAATAAAAGATATCTCTCAAGATAATCATAATAAAAAAATAACAGAACCAACCCCAACCAAAGTCCAAACAATCTCTACTCCTCCCCCATTTTTAAAACACTCTTCGGTGAAATATTCATCGAAGAATTTTAATAAACGATTAATAAAAGAAAAAGACGGTAGAATAGAAAAATTAAATAAAAAAATAGTCAACGATAAACAATATAGTCATCATAATCATCTTCTATCTAAAAGAAATCCTAAAAATAACACCCTAATGACAACATCAATGAAAAAAATGGTTTCGGATATAAATCTCGAAATAGAAATCAATGCAATATTAAATAAAGTAACCAGAACTCAGACCAATCAAATCGATTGCGTTGTTTCCAATAATAGTCAATCTATTCCCGCCCATTGTCATGAGATTAAAGTTTATAAGGAAAAAATTATTCAAGCCATTAGTGAAAAATTTTACGATGCAGATAATTATAGAGGTAAAACTTGTAATTTCAATATCCATTTATCTCCTGATGGAAAATTAGACTATATCACTGCGGTGAGTGGTGATCCCGAATTATGTCAAGCCGCTATTACATCGGCAAAATTATCCAATCTTCCTAAAATAACTCATCCTAAATTATACGATGTATTTAAAAATACAATACTAACATTTTCTCCAGAATAAATTTAAGATTAAGATAATGCAAAGAATTTTCACCTTCACTTTTACTTTTTTTCTAATTATATGGATTTATTTTGTTTATGCGGAAGTACATCTTGAAATTAAGCATGGTATAAATACCATTCATTCTATTGGTATTATGCCCTTTCATTGGGACGGGTGTGGAGTGAGGCCAGAGAACATTGACATTGATAAAATTATTATAGATGATTTACATAATAGTGGAAAAATTCGTACTATTATTGTTGATAATATTAAGAACTATTCTGATAAAGTCGATATTTTGGTTAGTGGAAAAATAAAGAGTGAGAATGATGGTAAAAGATATCTACTTTTCTATAAAATTTTAGATGTGTATGGTAAAATATTGTTACATAATCATTATCATACGGATAAATCAGGATTACGTTTGACTGCACATACTATTAGTAATGATATATTTCAAAATTTAACTGGTATTAGAGGTGCATTTTGTACACGTATTGCTTATATACGTCGATCTATGGATGATGAGAACCATAGATATTTATACCTTCTCTGTATTGCGGACTATGATGGTTATAATCCTAAGATTATATATCGTTCTACGGAACCATTGATGTCTCCAGCTTGGTCAGCAGATGGAACAAAATTAGCCTATGTAATCTTTAAAAAAGATCGTTCATCGATAGTAATACAAAATTTAGTTAATAGATCTATTTCTCCAGTGACTAACTATCCTTGTCATAATGGGGCACCTACTTTCTCACCGGATGGAAAAAAATTAGCTTTCGTATTATCAAAAAGTGGGACTTTCCATTTATATGTTATGGATTTATATTCTGGATATATTGATCAAATAACCCGTGGATATAGTAATAATACTGAACCTAGTTGGTTTCCAGATAGTCAAACTCTCGCTTATACTTCTGATCAAAGTGGAATACCTCAAGTTTATTTAATTAATATTAACAAAAAAGAATGGAACAAACGTTTAACATGGAATCCCGTTCATAATCAAAATCCTAAAGTGAGTTATAATGGGAGATTTATTATTATGGTAAATAGAAACGCAGAGAAACAACAAAACATTCTCAAAATGGATATTCAAAGTGGTCAAACGTTTCTTTTAACAACAGATAAAAATATAGATGAAAACCCTAGTATATCACCTAATGATACTATGGTTGCTTACAGTTCTATTGATAATCAATGCTCGAAGTTATGTATTATTTCAATAAACGGGCAATATAATAAAAATTGCCTGGATAGTAGTGAGAGTAGTAAAGGGAAGATAACTTTCCCTACGTGGTCACCCTATTTATAAATTATAAATAATGTTTAGGATTAGGAAATATCATGCAATTTGATTCGAATTTTTTTAAAGTATTTTTTTTAATAGGAGTCGTCTGTACATTGACGGCATGCCGTTATCCAAGATATACTGTTTCTCATACAAGAGCTTATGATCCCAATAGTACTAGTACTCCTCATCAATCTCAATATCAATCTCAATATTGGAATGAGATAACTCGATTTAATATACAGGAACTAAAAAGAGAGAATACTATTTTTTTTGATCTCAATCAATATTCAATCAAATTTGATTTCTTTCCTATATTGAATAAACATGCTAATTTCTTACTTAATCATCCTTTTTGTAAAATACTCATAGAAGGTCATACCGATGAACGCGGTACTTCGGAGTATAATATTGCCTTAGGTGAGAAAAGAGCTAATACGATAAAAATGTATCTACAGGGAAAAGGCGTCTCATCTAATCAACTCATGATTTTATCTTATGGAAAAGAAAAACCTCTTGCACTAGGACATGATGAGAAGTCTTATGCGCAAAATCGTCGTGCCGTATTAGTTTACTAAAGTTTACTAATATGAAAAAAATTTTTTTATTTCTTCCCTTCCTTTTTTTTATTTTAATTAGTTGGAGGAGCGCATACGCTTCTCATATACGTATGGATTCTGTAGCTCCCCCCATACGACATCTCCACATCGTGAAATCCATAATAGAAGAACGTATGGATAAAATTGAAGTGATGGCGCATGCTCATGCAGAAATGTTAATGCAATTTCAACAATACTTATCAGAAACCCAAAGTGAGATGAATATACTGCGTAATAAAATAGAGCAGAATCAATATTTCTTATCTAAAATCAAAGAGGATCTAAATAGTGAGAGTCTTTCTTATAAGAAGGCCGTATCCCTAATGCATGAAAGAAAATATATTCCAGCTATAGAAGCATTAAAATCTTTTATTCATGATCATCCTCATTCTAGCTATCAGCCTATGGCTCATTACTTTTTAGGTCAAATTTATTCTAATATAGGAAAAAAAGATGATGCATTATACTTTTTTGCATTGTTGGCTAAAAAATATGCGTCTTCTCCCCAAGTACCTGACGCTTTATTAAAAGTAGGTATATTAATACAGGAAAAAGGACAGAAAGATCAAGCTAAAACAATTTATAAAAAGATAATGCAGTTCTATCCTAATACCGATTCCGCAAAAAAAGCACGGTTACAGCTATCTCAATTAAATTAAATCTTAAGCAAGAGATTAGCGCGCTCCTTGCCAACGTTGAAATAGATCATGAGGTAAATCAATATTTAACTGATCTAGTATCCTATTCACTGTTTGATTAATAATATCACTTAATTTTTGAGGTTTATAGTAAAATGCGGGCAAAGGTGGCATAATAATCGCACCTAATTTTGCGGCAGTAGTCATAAGTGTCAAATGCCCAATATGTAAAGGTGTTTCTCTTACACATAAGAGTAATTTACGTTTTTCTTTCAATATTACATCTGCAGAACGAATTAAGAGATTATTACTATAACTATTGACAATACCTGAAAGAGTTCGAACAGAACATGGTACAATTACCATCCCAATAGTTTTAAAGGAACCCGAACTAATATTTGCCGCGGTATTATTATTATCATGTACGAATTCCGCTAATCTTGTTATTTCTGATTTAGTGAAAGACGTTTCTATTTCTAGTGTTTTTAAACCAGAATCGGTTAAAATTAAATGTACTTCAATATCTTCTAATTTATTTAGTACTTGTAATAAACGGACACCATATATAGCTCCGCTCGCTCCACTAATACCCACAATAAAACGTTTCATTTTATTTTTTCCAATAAGTCAAATCATCATACAATATTTATTTTTCAAACATAATCCATCTATCAAATAAATAAAAATTTAATCGATTAATTCTAGTAAATTTAGGAATTAAATCGGATTGTATCCATTCTTTATTTTGGGAAACATCCATAAAAGTTTCAATAAGACATAATCCTATCGAAATAATAAAAATGCCTTTAGCTATACCAAAAAATAGACCGAATATTCTATCAATACTAGAAAGACCTGCTCTATCTATAATTTTTTTTATTAAGGAATATATAGTTATTCCAATAATCATTGTTGATAAAAATAAAAAAATACTTGCAAGTCCATTTTGAATAAATTTATCATTAAAATGATTAAAATAAATAGAAAAATCATTATAATAGTATATAGAGATATACAGTGCACATAGTAGAGATACTAAAGATAATAACTCTTGTGTGATCCCTCGAATTAAACTTTTAATAGAAAAGAATATAATGATAAAAATAATTAAAGAATCGATCACATTCATAAAATTAGTAAAGTAAAAAATAGATTAGTGATTAATAGATTTTATTATTTCTGATACAGTATGGAAAGATCCATAGACCACTATACAGTCTTCTAATGAGGTATCTTCTTTTGCTTGGTTCCATGCACTAATTACATCATTAAAGAGATGCATATTTTGATTATTTCTTTTTATTTTTTTAAGATAAAAAGCAAGTTGATCAGAAGTAGCTCCACGTGGATGATTTAAAGTTGATAAATACCATGTTGAGACATAATCGCCTAAAGCAGAGAGGGTGCCCAAAATATCTTTATCAATGAACATTCCTACCACTGCAAAAATTTTTCCTACTATATTCATTTTTTCTAACTGTGTTTTCAAAAAATGTGCTAAATAATTAGCTGCATGTGGATTATGAGCAACATCTAATAATATTAATGGTTTATATTCTATAATTTGCAATCTTCCCATTAAGAAGGTATTAGATAAACCATATTGAATTGCATTTTTAGATATTCTAAATGGTAAACAATCTAAAGTAGCTAATGCAGTAGCTGCATTAGCCAATGGTATATTATTCTTAGGATATGGTAATATTTTTCTATTATTATATTGATCTTTCCACCAATACCAGCAAGATTTATCGACTTCTTTAGCAAAATCCCAACTCCAATTTAAATCACAAGCAAACATCTGTGCACCAATTTCTTTTATAGCTATATCTAATGATTGTGGTCTATCTTTCTCACCAATAACAGCTAACTTTCCTTTTCTAAAAATTCCGGCCTTCTCTTTAGCTATGCTATTACGATCCAAACCCAGCCATTTAGTATGGTCTAAAGCTATAGATGTTATTACTGATACATCTGCATCTATAATATTAGTGGCATCTAAACGTCCACCCATTCCTACTTCAAGAATAACAACATCTAATGGAAATTTTTTAAAAATATTTAGCGCTGATAAGGTACAAAATTCGAAATAAGTTAATGAAATTTTATCTCTATTTTTATCAATTTTGTAAAGAGATTCTTTATGTATAAATTCTGAAAGTGTCTCTCCTTGTATACGTACTCGTTCAGTATAATTTATAAGATGAGGTGAACTATAAACCCCTACTCTAATTTTATTAGCTATTAATATCTTTTCAATAAGACAACAAGTAGTACCCTTCCCATTGGTACCCGTTACAGTAATAATTATAGGAGCTGGATAGAAAAGATCTAATTTTTCTGCAATTAGACGAACTCTATCAAGGGAAAGATCGATAGAGTTATGATGTATATTATTTATATAGATTAACCATTCTTTTAATGATGAATCAATTGTGATATATTCATTCTTAATTTTCATGGAAAATATTGTTTCCTAATTTTATCAATAACATATTATTTCTCTTCTATTTTAGAAAAATTAGTTAATTTTGCTATTAAATTGGCAATACGTAAACGTATTTCAGGACGACGAATAATAATATCTATCACCCCTTTTTCAAGTAAAAATTCACTACGTTGAAATCCTGCAGGTAATTTCTCACGTACAGTCTGTTCTATCACACGTGGTCCAGCAAAACCAATTAATGCTTTAGGTTCTGCAATATTAATATCACCTAACATTGCTAAACTAGCAGAAACTCCTCCCATAGTAGGATCAGTTAAAACTGAAATATAAGGTAATCTATGCTCTCGTAATTTAGATAAAGCAGCACTAGTTTTAGCCATTTGCATTAATGATATTAATGCTTCTTGAACACGTGCACCTCCACTAGCAGAAAAACATATCAATGGACATTTATATTGAATGGCATTCTCAACCGCATAAACAAAACGAGTTCCTACCACAGAAGACATCGAACCACCAATAAAGGCAAATTCAAAACACGCTACAACTATAGGCATACTATATAATGTTCCACGCATCACTATAAGTGCATCTTTTTCTTTAGTTGCTTTTTGTGCAGCTATTAGACGATCTTTATATTTTTTTAAGTCTTTGAATTTTAAAATATCTTTAGGTTCTAATTCACTTCCAATTTCTAAACTACTTTCTCTATCTAGAAAAGAAGCTAAACGTAAACGAGCATTCATACGCATATGATGATCACACTTTGGACATACTTCCATATTACGTTCTAATTCTGCACGATATAGTATTTGATAACAACTATCACATTTTGTCCATATCCCTTCAGGAATATGAGTTTTATTACGTATTGGAGAAATATTTTTTTTACTTAAAATGCGTTCAATCCAACTCATTAGTATTTAACCTATCTAATAATAAATCTAATAGTTTCTATAATATAAAAAAATTTTCTTTTTTTCTAGATGGAATTTCAAAATGAGCTGGATAATCAACCTCAAACAAATAAAGTCCTTCTGGATATGCAGGAATAGCATCCATTGGTCTTTTCTTAGAGTATAAAATTTTCGCAATATAACTTTCTGGTTTTTTCCCAGAACCAATCTCAATAAGACAACCTATAATATTACATACCATATGATATAAAAAAGAATTGGCTTTAATATCAATAATAATATATCCTCCATTACGATTAATTCGAATATGAAATATATTTCTGTAGGGAGTATTAGACTGACATTTTGCAGAACGAAAAGCAGAAAAATCATTTTCTCCTAGTAAACACTGTCCAGCTTTTTCCATAATTTTTTCTTTTAAAAAAAATGGATAATATGCAACTTGATTAGAGAATATTGCGGAACGTATTTTTTTATTATATATTATATATAAATAACGTCTTGCAACGGCACTAAATCGAGCATGAAAATAGGGAGAAACTTCTTTTACCCAAACTACAGCAATATCTTTTGGTAAATACGTATTGACTCCTCTAATCCATGCTGATATTTTTCTGTTAGAATATGTTTCAAAATGGATAACTTGTCCAATAGCATGGACTTTTGCATCCGTACGACCAGCACAAGATATAGTAATGGATTCATTAGCAATAGTAGATATAGCTTTTTCAATACAAGCTTGAATACTTAGCTTATTATTTTGCTTTTGCCAACCACAATAAGTATTTCCATTATATTCAATACCTAATGCCATTTTATTAATTTTTTTATCAGACACTCTTACCTCTTAAATAAAATTTTTTTATTAAATAATACAAAAACCTAAAGAAGCAAGTTTTTCTTTATTCAAATTTATATCTGTTTTAATACATAAGGAAGACCATTCTCGACGATTGTAATAACTTTTACGTATATCATCAAATCCTCCAGAAGAAGCTAATTGACGAAGTTTAATATCATCATATTCTGGATTGTATAATATGTGTGCTAATTTACATAAGTCTTTTTCTTCTAAAATATTATGTAAATAATATATTTTATTTTGGTATTCTGGTAAATATGAATAGTAGTCTAATATTGATTTCTTTATAGGATTTGGTTGATTAATAAAAGAAAGGTAGTCATTAAATATTTTAATTATACTTCGTATTTTACTTTCAATAGTGTAACCAGCAACATGTGGTGTCCCAATATCTATTTGATTAAGTAATGGAATAGATATGTTCGGTTCATTTTCCCAAACATCTAAAATAACATTTAATAATTTACCTTTTTCTAAAACTTTAAGAAGTGCTCTTTGGTCTATTATAGATCCACGACAAGTATTAATTAATATACGTTTTTCTGGTAATGTAGATAAAAATTCTTCATCTATTTTATGCCATGTGGCATATTTTCCAGTATAGGTTAATGGGATATGAAATGTTAATATATCTGATTCAGAAATGATTTTTTCTAATGAAGACCAATTACCAGATACTCCTAATTCTTCTAAAGGTGGATCACATAGTAGTGTATGAATTCCTAGTATTTTTAGTTTTTCATATAAAACACGTCCAATATTACCAACACCTATAATTCCAATAGTTTTCTCACATAAAAAAAAATTATCTCTTTTTGCTAACCATAAAAGAACAGACAATACATATTCTACGACTGCAATTGCATTACAACCCTGAGCGACAGCAAAAGAAATACCAGATTTTTCTAGCCATTCTTTATCTATATGATCTGTTCCTGACGTAGCTGTACCAACAAATTTTACTTGACTATCTTGTAATAAAGTACTATTAACACGTGTTACAGATCGAACTATTAAGGCATCAATTCCTTTTAACATTTTTGCTGAAATATTACGGCCTGGAATATATTGAATATTACCAAATCCAGAAAAAATAGTTTTGGCATAAGGAATATTTTCATCTACAAGAATATTAACCACTTAGTACTCCAAATTTATAATTTTTTGTATATAAAATATGTAAAATAAGTTATATTTATAATATATGAAAAAAATAATCTATATATCTAATCCTGAAAGTCAACAAATATATGTTTGGAAAATCAATACGGAACATAATACTCTGACTCTAATACAAATTGTTGATGTACCTGGAAAAGGACAACCTATTACAGTTCATCCAAATAAGAAATATCTTTATATTGGAATATATCCCCAATATAGTATTGTTAGTTATTATATTGATAATAATGGATTATTACATCAAGTTGGGATAGTTCAAACCTATGGGAAACCCACTTACTTAAGTACAAATTTAGAAGGAACTATCTTATATTGTGCATCTTATAGTAAAAATTCTATTAGTGTATATCCAATACAAAAAAATAGTCTTCCTTCTTATGCTATTAATACTCTTTATAATATAACTACTTGCCATTCTGTTAATTTTGATTCTATTAATAAAATAATATGGGTTCCTTGTCTAAAAGAAGATATGATTAAACTATTTTATATTAGTAAATCGAAAGATGAATATTTAATTAATACTAATTCAAAAAATATTTATCTTCCATTAGGTTCAGGTCCTCGACATATGGTATTCCATTCTAATGGAAAATATGCCTATGTTATTAATGAATTAAATAATACAATTTGTGTTTTTAAAATTGAAAAAGAAATACCTAAAATTATACAAATAATAGATTTTATTCCTAAAAACTTTATAGGAAAATGTTGGGCAGCAGATATTCATATAACATCTGATAATCGTTGGTTATATTGTAGTGATCGATCTACAAATACTATTTACTATTTTAATATATCAAAGGAGGGTGATCAATTATTTTTAGTTGGTTGTCAAAAAACGGAAAAACAACCTAGAGGTTTTAATATTGATGATAGCAATAATTTTTTAATTGTAGCTGGTCAAAAAAGTAATTGTATTGCTTTCTATAAAATTAATAGAGAAAAAGGTAATTTAGTATTAATATCACGCTATAAAGTTGGAATCGAACCAATTTTTGTATGGATATTAACTATAGAATAAAAAAATTAATAACATCTGTGATAAAAAATAATTATTCTATTTTTAATCCAGCTGCATCGCGTAATAATAGTGCTTTATCTACTTTTTCCCAAGGAAATTTTTCTCTACCAAAATGTCCATATGTCGCAGTTTCTCTATAAATAGGATTTAGTAAATTTAACATAGATATGAAACCATAAGGACGTAAATCAAAAAAATTTTTTATTAATTTTATTAAAATATGATCTGAAATTTTACCTGTTCCGAACGTTTCAATAGATAAGGATAGAGGTTCAGCTATACCAATAGCATAAGAAACTTGTATTTCACAACGACTAGCTAATCCAGCCGCTACTATATTCTTTGCTATATATCTCATACCATACGCAGCAGAACGATCAACTTTAGAGGGATCTTTTCCTGAAAAAGCTCCTCCTCCATGCCTAGCCATTCCTCCATAAGTATCAACGATAATTTTTCTGCCGGTTAAACCACAGTCCCCCATTGGACCTCCTATAACAAAACGTCCTGTTGGATTAATGTAAAATTTTGTATTAGATAAAATCCATTTTTTTGGTAAAACCGATTTCACTATTTTTTCAATTATTGCTTCTCGAAGTAGTGATAATGAAATATCTTCAGTATGTTGAGTAGAAAAAACTACAGTATCTATACCTACTATTTTTCTATTTTCATAAATAAAGGTAATTTGACTTTTAGCATCTGGCCTAAGCCAAGGCAATATCCCATTCTTACGTAATTGAGATTGTTTTTCTACTAAAAGATGAGCATAAGTAATAGGAGCTGGCATTAATACATCCGTTTCATCTGATGCATATCCGAACATTAATCCTTGATCTCCTGCACCTTGTTCTAATAAATTAATACGATTAATTCCTGAACAGATATCTACAGACTGTTTTCCAATGATATTTAATACAGCACAAGAATTAGCATCAAATCCCATATCTGGATGAGTATAACCAATATCTTTAATTGTACTACGAACTAATTCTTCAACATTAATATAACTATTAGTTGTAATTTCTCCTCCAACTAATACCATACCACTTTTTATATAAGTCTCACAGGCTACTCGAGCAGTAGGATCTTGAACTAAAATAGAATCTAGAATAGTATCGGAAATTTGATCTGCAATTTTATCAGGATGACCTTCAGAAACCGATTCTGATGTAAATAAATATTGATTCATTATGTTAATGCCATATTTGTTAAAAGGAATTATTATCCTAATTTTACTTTTTTATAAAAGTAGTTAGAATATTTTTATAATAAAATTAAAAAAAAAGGAAGATCAATGTTTACCGGAATTGTTCAAGATACTTTACCTGTTATTGATATAAAAAATGAAATAGATTATCGAACACATATTCTGAAATTTACTAATAATTTATTATCCAATTTATCATTAGGTGATTCTGTTGCACATAATGGATGTTGCTTAACTGTTTCTAATATTATAGATCATTATGTAGAGTTTAATATAATAAAAGAAACACTCAAATTAACTAATCTAGGTCTTATAAAAATTAATGATACGGTTAATATAGAGCGAGCTGCAAGTCTTAATAAAGAAATTGGGGGACATGTAATGTCGGGTCATATTATTTGTACTGCAAATTTAATAGATATTTCTTACTCCAAGCATAGTAGACGTATCTGGTTTAATTTACAAAATAGTGATATAATCAAATATATTTTTTATAAAGGTTATATAGGTATTGATGGGATTAGTTTAACAATAAATGATATCAAAGATAGTAAATTTTGTGTGGATTTAATTCCAGAGACTATACGTCGCACTAATTTAAGTAAAAGAAAAATAGGCGAGATTGTTAATATTGAAATTGATCAACAATCTCGTACAATAGTTGATTCTATCGAACGTTTTATAAAGAAAAATTAAAATTCTAATAGAAAGAAAGAACCCCCTTAAAGGGTTCTTTCTATTTAAAAAATTTAAATACAAGTATTCTAGTATTGATGATATAAATATTACATCATACCACCCATACCTCCACCCATACCTCCAGCACCCATTCCTGCACTACCTAAATCGGATTTCTCTTCTTTTGGAAGTTCAGTAATCATGCATTCAGTAGTAATCATCAATCCAGCAATAGAAGCGGCATATTGAAGAGCCGAACGAGTAACTTTAGTTGGATCAAGAATACCCATTTCAATCATATTACCGTATGTTTCAGAAACAACATTATATCCTATATTACCCTCGCTAGATTTTACATTATTAGCAATGACGGAAGGTTCCTCTCCGGCATTTTCAACTATTTGACGTAGAGGTGCTTCCATAGCACGACATGCTACTTTAATACCAACATTTTGATCTTCATTATCACCACGTATATTTCTAATACTATTAGCAGCACGAATTAAAGCAACACCACCTCCAGCAACTACCCCTTCTTCAACTGCAGCTCGAGTTGCATGAAGTGCATCTTCTACACGAGCTTTTTTCTCTTTCATTTCAACTTCAGTAGCAGCACCTACTTTGATAACTGCAACACCTCCTGCAAGTTTCGCGATGCGTTCTTGAAGTTTCTCACGATCATAATCTGAAGAAGCTTCTTCACGTTGTTGATTAATTTGTGCAACACGATTATTAATGGAAATTTTATCACCAATACCATCTATAATCGTTGTTGTATCTTTGGTAATGACAACACGTTTAGCTTGCCCCATATCTTTTAACGTGGTTTTTTCTAAATCTAAACCAATTTCTTCAGAAATAACTGTTCCAGCTGTTAAAACTGCAATATCCTGTAACATAGCTTTACGTCTATCTCCAAATCCAGGAGCTTTAACAGCAGCAACTTTTACAATACCTCGCATATTATTAACTACTAATGTAGCTAATGCTTCCCCTTCAACATCTTCAGCAATGATAAGTAAAGGTTTATTAGATTTAGCAACTGATTCTAAAACAGGTAACATTTCTCTAATATTTGAAACTTTTTTATCAATTAACAAAATAAAAGGATTATCTAATTCAACTGATCCAGATTCTGGTTTATTAACAAAATAAGGAGAAAGATATCCACGATCAAATTGCATACCTTCTACAACATCTAATTCATCTTGCAATCCAGAACCTTCTTCAACCGTTATAACTCCTTCTTTTCCTACTTTAGCCATAGCATCAGCTATTAATGCACCCACTGTTTCATCGGAATTGGCAGAAATAGTACCTACTTGAGCAATAGCTTTTGAATCTTCACAAGGAGAAGATAATTTACGTAACTCCTCAACGGCAGCAATAACAGCCTTATCAATACCTCTTTTTAAGTCCATAGGATTCATTCCTGCAGCAACAGCCTTTAGACCTTCATTGACAATAGACTGCGCAAGAACTGTAGCAGTGGTAGTCCCATCACCTGATGCATCATTAGCTTTTGATGCAACTTCTTTAACCATCTGTGCACCCATATTTTCAAACTTATCTTGTAATTCTATTTCTCGAGCAACAGAAACCCCATCTTTAGTAATTACAGGTGCTCCAAAAGATTTATCTAATACTACATTACGTCCTTTAGGACCTAAACTAACTTTTACTGCATCTGCAAGAACATTTACACCTCGTAGCATTTTAGCTCGAGCTTCACTACCAAACTTTACGTCTTTAGCTGCCATATCTTTTTCCTTTCAGTTTCGAATTGAGAGAAATAATCAAGTGAATTTATATATTTATTTACAAATTACTTTTCGACAACTGCTAAAATATCACTTTCAGACATAATTAAAACTTCATCATTATCAATTTTTTCAGTTTTTACTCCATATCCATCATTAAAAATAACAATATCTCCAACTTTTACATCTAAAGATTTAACTTGTCCATTTTCTAAAATCCTCCCTTTTCCTACTGCAAGTACTTCTCCACGGGTGGATTTACCTGCTGCGGATCCTGTTAATACAATTCCTCCAGCAGATTTAGATTCAACTTCTTTACGCTTCACGATTACACGATCGTGTAGTGGACGAATTTTCATTGAAAGCCCCCTTGATAAGAAAAACCCATATTTTAGTGGTACTTACCACAAATACTATTTCCAAAACAGTATCAAACAGTATCATGTGAGATTCCATAACGCCAAAGATGGGGACATTCATCAATGCTTCAAGGGTAAATTAAAAATAAATTTACTCATTAGAAATAAATATACTCGAATTTTTTATTTTTTATAGTTATTATATTGATTTAATTTAGAATATTATATTATAAATTACCATATATTAATGATGACTCTTCTTTTTCTTCAATTAATTTATCAATGATACTAGGATCAGTTAAAGTGGATAAATCTCCTAAATTTAAAATATCACCTATAGCTATTTTACGTAATATACGACGCATAATTTTTCCAGAATTAGTTTTGGGTAATGCATTGGTACAATGTAATATATCGGGGACTGCTATTGCGCCAATAGCTTTACGTACACAAATTTGTGCTTCTTTATATAAAGCTAGTGTCGGATTTTCTCCTTCATTTAAGGTAATATAAGCATAAACTGCTTGACCTTTTATATGATGTGGAATCCCTACGACAGCTGATTCAGCAATTTTAGGATGCATAATTAATGCTGATTCAATTTCTGCCGTACCTAGACGATGCCCAGAAACATTCAGAATATCATCTACTCTACCCGTAATCCAATAATATCCATCTTCATCACGTTTAGCACCATCACCACTAAAATACATACCTTTAAAAGTAGAAAAATAAGTTTTTTCAAATCGTATATGATCACCGAAAATTGTACGAGCTTGTCCAGGCCAAGTATCTATAATAACTAAATTTCCTTCTCCAGCTCCTTTAATTGATTTTCCTTCACTATCCACTAAAGCTGGTTGTACACCAAAAAATGGTAAAGCTGCTGAACCTGGTTTTAATGGAGTAGCTCCTGGTAAAGGGGTAATCATAAAGCCACCAGTTTCAGTTTGCCACCAAGTATCCATAATTGGACATTTTCCATTACCAATTTTATGATAATACCATTCCCATGCTTCTGGATTAATAGGTTCTCCTACTGATCCCATAATACGTAAAGATCTACGACTGGTTCCCTTTATAGCTTTATCTTCACCTGCTGCCATTAATGCACGAATAGCCGTTGGAGATGTATATAAAATATTAACTTGATGTTTATCCACGACTTGAGCCATACGACGAGCATCAGGCCAATTTGGTACACCTTCAAACATTAAAGTGATGGCACCACATGTTAAAGGACCATATAATAGATAACTATGACCTGTAACCCAACCCAAATCAGCTGTACACCAATAAATATCACCTGGATGATAATCAAAGACATATTTAAAAGTAGTAGCTGCATATACTAAATATCCCCCAGTGGTGTGTAATACTCCTTTAGGAGTTCCAGAGGAACCAGATGTATAGAGTATAAAGAGAGGATCTTCAGCACCCATTTCTTCCATAGGACATTGAGTACTAACACTATCGATAATTTCGTGCCACCATAAATCTCTTGAATTATACCAATCTATATTATTATCTCCAGTTCGACGAAAGACAATAACTCGATTAATGTTATTACTTACATTAGGATTTTTTAATGCTTCATCGATGTTTTTTTTTAAAGGAATTTTTCTACCGGCTCGTAATCCCTCATCTGCAGTAACGATTAATTTTGCATTAGAGTTAATAATTCTTCTAGCAATAGCTTCAGAAGAAAAACCAGAAAATATTACAGAATGAACCGCTCCTATACGTGCACATGCTAACATAGCTACAATTGCCTCAGGAACCATAGGCATATATAGAATTACTACATCTCCTTTACTAATTCCTTCGGATTTTAATACATTTGCAAAACGACAAACTCCCTGATGTAATTCATAATAAGACACGTTTTTACTTTCTGCTGCATCATCACTTTCCCAAATAATTGCTGTACGATCCCCTTGTGATAATAAATGTCTATCTAGACAATTACCAGATGCATTTAATGTCCCATCTTCAAACCAACGAATATTAACATGACCAGGGGAAAAATTACTATTTTTTACTATTTTAAATGGTTTAATCCATTCAACTATTTTTCCAAATTTTTTCCAAAAAGAGTTTGGATCTTTAATAGATTGTTTATATAATTTTTGATATTGTTTTGCAGAAATCAAACTATTTTTTGCAAAAATTTCAGGAATGGGATAAAAATTATTATGTAATTGTCTCATTATTTTCTCCGTTCTAATTTTTCTAAGATAAAATTTTCCTTCTCTATCTTAGATTTATGAAAGTAAAATAAATTGTTTCAAATTAGTCAACTTTACTTATTTTCTTTTTATAAAAAAAAGTATAAAATTACATAGTTTAATTGTTATTATTAACTTTATATTAGCTAGATTAACTATTAATCAGATAATTGAAAATTAAATTGCTTTAATAATAAAAACGAATTAAATCTTCTTTAATTTAAATCAAATCAAATCCGTAACAAACTGTAGCATTACAGTTTTCTTTCGATTTACATGAGCTTACATTACCTCATAATTTGCATTTTTATAGTAATAAAATAACGAATTATTTTGAGAGGAAATGAATAGCGTTTATTCATAATAAATATCTAATTTATGGAAAGTGTTATCACTATGAAGAATTTTAAATTTACTCTTGTTTGGCAAATTTTATTTGCATTAATACTAGGAATAACTTTTGGAGCAGCATTACATAATCAAGATATACTACGTGATTGGATCATTGACAGTATTCTTTCTCCAGCGGGAGATATATTTAGTCATATGATCAAAATGATCGTTGTTCCCATTGTTATGGCTACTCTTATAGTTGGTATAGCTAGTCTTGGTGATGCGAAAAAGCTTGGTAGTATAGGATTTAAAACTATTTTATATTTTGAAATTGTGACAACATTAGCTATTATACTAGGTGTAACATTAGCGAATGTATTTCATCCAGGAAAGGGAATTGATATGTCAGCTTTAACAGTTGTTGATATTTCAAAATATCGAGAAGTTACTTCTGATATACAATCTACTAATCATAGTATTGTTACTACAATATTATCCCTTATTCCATCTAATATTATTAATTCTATGGCAAAAGGTGATATGTTACCAATTATATTCTTTTCTATTTTATTTGGATTAGGTTTAGCATCATTACCAGAAAAAAATAAAAAGCCATTATTAGAAATATTTAATTCTATTGCTGAAACAATGTTTCGAGTTACACATATTGTAATGCGATATGCACCTATTGGTGTTTTTGCACTTATTTCAGTAACTGTTGCTACTTTTGGCTTTATGTCATTATTTCCCTTAGCTAAACTGGTTTTATTGGTATATAGTGCTATTATTTTTTTTGCATTAATAGTATTAGGTACAGTAGCAAGATTATTTCAATTTAAAATTTTAAATTTAATTCGTATTCTTAAAGAAGAATTAATTTTAGCTTATTCTACAGCTAGCTCCGAAAGTGTATTACCTCGTATTATTCAAAAAATGGAATCTTATGGAGCTCCATCTACTATTACAGGATTTGTTATTCCAACTGGTTATTCATTTAATCTAGATGGATCTACTCTATATCAAAGTATAGCTGCAATTTTTATTGCTCAACTCTATAGTATAGAGCTGACTATGAGTCAACAAATTATTCTTGTTTTAACTCTTATGATTACATCAAAAGGTATTGCAGGAGTTCCTGGTGTTTCTTTTGTAGTCTTGTTAGCAACATTAGGTAGTGTAGGTATTCCATTAGAAGGTTTAGCTTTTATCGCAGGTGTTGATCGTATCTTAGATATGGCAAGAACTGCACTAAATGTTATAGGAAATGCTCTAGCTGTTTTAGTAATTGCAAAGTGGGAGAATCAATATAATAGTGATCAAGGCCAGATATATGAAAAAGAAATGTTAAATAAAAATTAAATTTTTTATCATTTTTTATTTTTTTATTTACCCTTGATGCAAGCGGGGTCATCCCCATTTTATTTAAAAACAGTTTTACATTATAAAGCTTTGCCAAACTATTTAGCAGAGGAGGTATTTAAATGGGAAAAATTATTGGTATTGACTTAGGAACAACAAATTCATGTGTTGCCCTTATTGAAGGAGGAAACCCTCGCGTGTTGGAAAACAGTGAAGGGGATCGTACAACTCCTTCTATTATAGCATATACACAAGATAATGAAATATTGGTTGGTCAACCAGCTAAGCGTCAGTCTGTTACTAATCCAAAAAATACTCTCTTTGCTATTAAACGTTTGATTGGACGTCGATTTAAAGACAAAGAAGTTCAACGTGATGTAAGTATTATGCCTTATAAAATTATTCCAGCAGAAAATGGTGATGCTTGGTTAGATATCAAAGGACAAAAAATAGCACCTCCTCAAGTATCGGCTGAAATTTTAAAAAAAATGAAAAAAACGGCAGAAGATTATTTAGGAGAATCGGTAACAGAAGCAGTAATTACCGTTCCTGCTTATTTTAATGATACGCAAAGACAAGCTACTAAAGATGCTGGTCGAATTGCTGGATTAGAGGTGAAACGTATTATTAATGAACCAACCGCAGCAGCATTAGCTTATGGATTAGATAAAGGAGCTGGGAATAGAGTTATTGCTGTATATGATCTTGGAGGAGGTACATTTGATATTTCAATTATTGAAATTGATGAAGTTGATGGAGAAAAAACCTTTGAGGTATTAGCTACTAATGGAGATACACATCTTGGAGGCGAAGATCTGGATAGTAGACTTATAAATTATTTAGTAGATGAATTTAAAAAAGAACAAGGAATTGATCTTAGAAATGATCCATTAGCAATGCAACGATTAAAAGAAGCAGCAGAAAAAGCAAAAATAGAATTATCTTCTTCTCAACAAACTGATGTAAACTTACCATATATTACAGCTGATTCTGTTGGACCCAAACATATGAATTTAAGAGTAACACGTGCTAAATTAGAATCTTTAGTAGAAGACTTAATAGATCGTACTATAGATCCAGTAACAGTAGCAATAAAAGATGCTGGTTTATCCGTCTCTGATATTAAAGATGTAATATTAGTTGGAGGTCAAACACGTATGCCTTTAGTACAAAGAAAAGTCACCTCTTTCTTTGGAAAGGAACCGCGTAAAGATGTCAATCCAGATGAAGCTGTTGCTATTGGAGCCGCGGTTCAAGGTGGGGTACTTGCTGGTGATGTAAAAGATGTATTATTATTAGATGTTACTCCTCTTTCATTAGGGATAGAGACAATGGGTGGTGTAATGACCCCATTAATAACAAAAAATACGACTATTCCTACTAAACATAGTCAGGTTTTTTCTACTGCCGAAGATAATCAATCAGCGGTGACTATTCATGTCTTACAAGGAGAACGTAAAAGAGCAAGTGATAATAAATCTCTTGGTCAATTTAATCTTGATGGTATTGCTCCTGCAATGCGTGGGATTCCTCAAATTGAAGTAACTTTTGATATTGATGCTGATGGTATTTTACATGTATCTGCAAAAGATAAAGAAAGTGGACGTGAACAAAAAATTACTATTAAAGCTTCTTCTGGTTTAAAAGAAGAAGAAATTCGTAAAATGGTCCAAGAAGCAGAAATGAATGCGGAATCGGATCGTAAATTTGAAGAATTGATAAGAGTAAAAAATCAGGCGGATCATCTTTTACATAGTACTCGTAAACATATCGAAGAAATAGGGGATAAAATTGCTGTAGAGAAAAAATCTGCAGTTGAAGAAGCAATGAAGAATTTAAGTAATGTATTGAAAAATGAAGATAAAGAGGAGATAGAAAATAAAATACGTTTACTTGCAGAAATATCGAGTCAATTAATAGAGGATGTAAAAAAACAAGAAAAAAAAGATTCTCAAGATAACATAAAGGATGATGATAAACAGACTAATAAAGATAATGTTGTTGATGCAGAATTTGAGGAAGTTAAAGATAAGAAATAGAGCAGCAACATCTATCGAGGAGGTGTGATAGCTACATTACGCTGCTGATACGGAATAATATCCGTTTAAACGTGTTCATGTTAGGCGATAAAAATGGCAAAAAAACTAGATTACTATGAAATTTTAGGGGTATCTAAAGATGCAGATGAAAGAGAACTTAAGAGAGCTTATAAGCGTTTAGCAGTGAGATTTCATCCGGATCGGAATCCCGGAGATATTCATGCGGAGGAAAAATTTAAAGAAATTAAAGAAGCATATGAAATTTTATCCGATCCGGAAAAACGTTCAGCATATAATCAATATGGTCATGCCGCTTTTGAACAAGGTAATAGTGGAACGACTTCTCATGCTAATACAGATTTTGGTGATATATTTGGTGATGTATTTGGAGATATTTTTGGAGGAGATCGTAGAAAACGTTCCAATCGAGGATCTGATTTACATTATGAAATCAAATTAAATTTAGAGGAAGCAGTCAAAGGTATAACAAAAGAAATTCGTATTCCTGTTCTTGAAATTTGTGATATATGTCATGGTAGTGGAGCAAAAAGAGGAACTTCTCCTGTTCATTGTTCCACTTGTCGTGGACAAGGTCAAATACAAATGCGTCAAGGTTTCTTTGCGGTACAACAAACTTGTCCTACTTGTCAAGGACAAGGTAAAATTATTAAAAGCATTTGTAGATATTGTCAAGGACGAGGGAGAAAAGAAATTTTTAAAACATTAGCTATTAAGATTCCAGCAGGAGTTGATAATGGAGATAGAATTCGATTATCTGGAAAAGGAGAATCTGGACTTGATGGAGCTGCTAATGGTGATTTATATGTACAAATAAAAATTTATAAACATCCTATTTTTGATAGAGATGGAAATAATTTATATTGTGAAGTTCCAATTAGTTTTTCCATGGCTGCACTTGGTGGAGAAGTAGAAGTTCCTACTCTTGATGGTCGTGTAAAGTTAAGAATACCTGCAGAAACACAAACAGGTAGATTATTTCGGCTACGTGGAAAAGGTGTAAGAGCAATTCGAGGTGGACAGGGGGATCTTCTTTGTAAAGTAGTAGTCGAAACTCCAGTTAGATTAAGTGAAAAACAAAAACAAATTTTTTATGAATTGGAAGAGAGTTTTAATGGACCAAGTGGTGCCAACAATAGTCCTAAATCCAAAACTTTTTTTGATGGAGTAAAGAAATTTTTTGATGATTTAACACATTAAATGAAAATTCATTCTATATTTAAAATAAATTATCATAAATAATAAATTCCTGCTTTACAAAATATAAAGAATACTATATATATTAAATAATTTTTTTATTTTCATGTGAAAAGGTGGGGTTCCCGAGCGGCCAAAGGGAGCAGACTGTAAATCTGATGTCATAGACTTCGAAGGTTCGAATCCTTCCCCCACCATTTTTTATATATTCTTCTTTCCTATTTTCTAAAATTTATCATACATTCATTTTCTTCATATCTATAATTTTTTTAATTTATCTAAGGAATTTTTCTGTAATATTTTACAGAAAAATTTTATTTTTATAAAAAATGATAAAAGTATAAAAGTGGACAAAATACGTAATTTTTCTATTATTGCTCATATTGATCATGGCAAATCAACTATTTCTGATCGTTTTATTGAACTTTGTGGTAATTTCAATACAAGAGAAATGTCAGAACAAATTCTAGATTCCATGGATATTGAACGTGAACGTGGTATTACAATAAAAGCACAAAATGTAACTCTCTATTATAAATCTTTAGATAAAGAATTGTATCAATTGAATTTTATAGATACTCCTGGACATATAGATTTTTCATATGAGGTATCTCGTTCATTAGCGGCTTGTGAAGGAGCTTTATTAGTAATAGATGCTTCGCAAGGAGTGGAAGCTCAAACTTTAGCGAATTGTTATACTGCTATGGAAATGAATCTGAAAATTATACCGATTTTAAATAAAGTCGACTTATTAACAGCAGATGTTAATCGTTCTATTCAAGAAATAGAAAGTATAATTGGAATTAATGCTACTGATATAATTTGTTGTTCTGCTAAAACAGGATTTGGTATAAAAAATGTATTAGAGTCTGTAGTTCGTAATATTCCTCCCCCAATAGGGGATCCTGATACATCTTTACAAGCACTTATTATTGATTCTTGGTTTGATAATTATCTTGGTGTAATTTCATTAATTCGTATTAAGAACGGTATATTAAAGAAAAATGATGAAATAAAAATAATGAGTACTAAAAAAACGTATCGTGTAGAAAAGATTGGGATCTTTACTCCAAAACGTTTAGAGAAAGATACATTATTTTGTGGTGAAGTAGGATGGTTAGTTTGTTCAATTAAGGACCTACTTGGAGCACCAGTAGGTGATACTATTACTACAAAATATAACTCTTCCATTGTTCCACTAAAAGGGTTTAAAAAAATTAAACCGAGAATGTATGCGGGATTATTTCCAATTAATCCAAGTGAATATGAAATGTTTCGTAATGCTTTAATTAAACTTAGTCTTAATGATGCATCATTATCCTATGAACCAGAATGTTCTACATCACTTGGATTTGGATTTAGATGTGGTTTTCTTGGATTATTACATATGGAAGTGATTCAGGAAAGACTGGAACGTGAATATAATATTAATATTATTATTACTGCTCCAAATGTTATTTATGAAGTATTAACTACTCAAAATACTATTTTATATGTCGAGAATCCTTCTAAACTTCCTCCTCCACAAAATATTAAAGAACTTCGAGAACCCATTGCTGATTGTAATATTCTTGTTCCTCGTAAATATATTGGGATGGTTATAGCTTTATGTATTGAAAAACGTGGAATACAAATTAGTATGATATTTCATCCTAACCAAATAGAATTAAGATATGAACTTCCAATGTCAGAAATTATACTAAATTTTTTTGATAGATTAAAATCAATAACGCATGGATATGCATCTATGGAGTATAGTTTTAAATGTTTTAAAGCGTCGAATATAGTATGTATGGATATTCTAATTAATAAAGAACGTGTTGATGCATTATCTTGTATTGTACATAAAGAATATGTGTCATATCGGGGTAAGGAATTTGTCAAAATGCTTCAATCTTTATTACCACGTCATCAATTTGATATTACTATTCAAGCAGCTATTGGTAAACGTATAATAGCTAGTTCAACTATTAAACAATTTAGAAAAAATGTTATAGAAAAATGTTATGGTGGAGATGTAAGTAGGAAAAAAAAATTATTAGAAAAACAAAAAAAAGGAAAGAAACGTCTGAAACAATTAGGTAATATTAGATTACCAAGGGAAGCTTTTCTATCTATTTTAAATATGGGTAAAAAAAATGAAAAGAGGATTGATGATTTATAAAGGAGAAGAAATAATATGGTTTGTATGGCCAATACATTCACATTATATTTAACAATTTTAACGGTTTTTACTGGATTTATTTGGATATTAGATTATTTACCTTTTTCAAAAAATCATATTAAATATACTGTTTATCAAACAGATAGTTGGAAAAAAATACTAATTAAAAAAATTGTTCAGAAAATCATTACTACATCATCAATCTTTCCAGTATTATTATCTGTTTTTATCTTAAGATCATTTATATTTGAACCATTTCAGATTCCTTCTGCATCAATGATGCCTACTCTTTTAGTAGGAGATTTTATTCTTGTCAATAAATTTGCTTATGGAATTAAAGATCCTATTACTCATACAACATTGATTAAAACTGGTCTTCCTAAACGTGGTGATGTAGTAGTATTTAAATATCCTTTAGAACCACATATTGACTATATTAAAAGAGTAATTGGATTACCTGGAGATCATATTTTTTATAATTATATAACGAATAATATTACAGTACAACCAAGGAATGCTTCTGATAAGATGATTATTCCCTCTTCTTACTATCATCAAACAATGAAAAATAGATTACAAGAATCTAATTCTGATTATTCTCTTTATAAAAGAGAATTTTCTTCAGACTCTAATAAAAATATCCTCTCTCTTTTATTTATTGATAGAACATTCTATAATAGAAACAGTTTTAGTAATTTTGCTTGTTATAAATATTATAACGAACCCTATTTAATAGAATGGATCGTTCCCAAAGGAAAATATTTTATGATAGGTGATAATTTTAATAATAGTGCTGATAGTAGACATTGGGGTTTTGTCCCAGAAAAAAATTTAGTAGGTAAGGCATTTTTAATTTGGATGAGTTTGGAAAAAAAAGAAGGAAAATGGCCAACAGGATTACGTTTAAATAGAATAAATATCATATATTAGTAATAATGTTAAAAATTTTTATCTATTTATATGAATATTATAGATATTACTACTTAATATAATGAAATATTTCTTAATAAATAATCTTCAAAAAAATTTAGGTTATAAATTTAAAAATTTTAAAATTTTATTACAAGCTTTAACACATCGTAGTTTTGGTAGAAATCATAATGAGCGTTTAGAATTTTTAGGTGATTCCATCCTAAATTATGTTATTACTAATATATTATATAAACGTTTTCCTTCTGTCAATGAAGGAAATATGAGTAGAATGCGTGCTTCATTAGTACGAAGCAATACTTTGTCAGAAATAGCTAAGAAGTTTGATTTAGGTCAATGTTTGTTTCTTGGACCAGGTGAAGAAAAAAATGGCGGATTTTATCGTGATTCTATTTTAGCTAATGCTATGGAAGCTTTAATTGGAGGAATATTTTTAGATAGTAATATAAAAAATATAGAAAAATTAATTACTTGTTGGTACTCTAATCATTTAGATCATATTGAACCTGGAGAGAAACAAAAAGATGCTAAAACACGTCTTCAAGAACTTCTACAAAAAAATCATTTACCATTACCAACTTATTGTATTGCTCAAATAAAAGGTGATTCTCCTTCTCTAGAATTTGTTATTCATTGTCAAGTAGAGAATTTAAAACCTGTAGTTGGATATGGAACTAGTAAAAGAAAAGCAGAACAAGCTGCTGCCGAATCGGTACTGAAGATATTGGAAATAAAATGAATCAAATGATTTCTACATATTGTGGTATAATACCAATTATAGCAAGACCTAATGTAGGCAAATCTACCTTAATAAATCATTTAATCAAAAGAAAAATATCTATAACATCTAGTAAAGCTAATACTACACTTCAATGTACTGTTGGAATTCATACGGAAGGGGCCTATCAATCTATTTATATAGATACTCCAGGAATATATAAAAAAGATAAAAAAATCATAGATAATTTAATTAATTATCCTTTTATACCCTCTTTAAAAAAATTGAGTCTTATAATATTTATGATAGAAGGAACCTATTTGTATTATGAGGATACTATGATTATTAAAAAATTGTCTAGTATTGATTGTCCTATTATAGTTGTTATTAATAAAATAGATAAAATTAGAAATAAATCTAACTTACTTCCTCATATAAAATTTATTAAAGATCAAATACATTTTGATGAAATTTTACCAATTTGTGCTAAAAGTGGGAAGTATATTGATACACTTTTAAATATAGTGAAAAAAAAATTACCAAAAGGAGTCCATATTTTTCCTCAACATTTTTTAACTACACATTCTAATCAATTTATAGTTTCTGAGATTATTCGAGAAAAACTTATACGTTATTTGGGAAAAGAATTACCTTATTCAATAGATACTAAGATTGAAGAATTTTATATAGATTCCTTTGGAAGGTATCATATTCGAGGGTTAATTTCAGTAGAACGTATTAGTCAAAAGAAAATTATTATTGGTGAAAATGGGAGTAAAATTCATATAATTAGAAAAAAAGCAGAAGAGGAAATAAAAAATTTTTTGGGTCAATCGGTATGTTTGAAATTATGGATTAATATAAAGTAAATTATATATAAATATAACTTTATCTACTAAATAAGATATTTTAATTAATGAAAGAGATTTTTCAGCATTCTTTTTTATTACATACTTTTCCTTATAGAGAAAGTAGTATTTTTTTAGATTGTTTTACAAATTTAAAAGGACGAGTACGTCTTCTTGCTAAAGGAGTACGTACCAATAAATGTTCAATATTAAGAGGAATATTACAACCTTTTACTCCATTAATCATTTATTGGAAAGATAGTAGCAATAGATATAATAATATTAAAATATTATCTCAAGCTGAATCTGTGTCGATTAGGCTTCCTTTAAATGGAGTAATGTTATATAGTGGTTTATATATTAATGAACTATTAAATAGAGTATTATTTTATGATATTCCTTATGTAAATTTATTTAATAAATATACACAATGTTTAAGTTTACTTGCAAGTTCTATGGATTCCCCTGAACCAATATTACGTCATTTTGAATTTATTTTATTAAAAGAAATAGGATATGGGATAGATTTTTTACATTGCGCTAATAGTGGAGAACGAATAAAGAAAACTATGATATATCGATATTGTAATGAAAAAGGTTTTGTTACTAGTTTAGTATACGATAAATATAGTTTTACTGGTTCTGAAATTCAATCAATGGCTTTAAGAGAATTTAATAAACCAGATATTTTACGTGCAGCTAAACGTTTTACAAGAATTGCTCTTAAGCCTTATATTGGTAAAAATCCTATAAAGAGTAAAGAATTATTCTCTTATTTTTTTAAGTAAGAAGGTAAAATATATTATGTTTCCATTACTAGGTGTTAATATTGATCATATTGCTACTATACGTAATGCTCGTGGTATAAATTGGCCTGATCCAGTACAAGCAGCATATATTGCTGAACAAGCAGGTGCAGATAGTATTATTGTTCATCTAAGAGAAGATCGACGGCATATTACGGAAAGAGATGTACAAATATTGCGTCAAACTATTAATACTTCTATGACATTGGAAATGGCAGCTACGGAGGATATGATTAATATTGCTTGTCGTTTAAGTCCTAATTATTGTTGTTTAGTTCCAGAAGCACGAGAAGAGCTTACAACGGAAGGTGGATTAGATATATTAAATTGTCATACAAAAATACGTTCAATGATTAATAAACTTATTCAATCTAATATTGAAGTTTCTATTTTTATTGATGCTGAAGAAAAACAAATTGCTGTTGCCGCAGATCTTGGTGTAAATATGATTGAAATTCATACTGGTCTCTATGCTAATAATTTTTATAATAAAAATGAGAGAGAAAAATTTCTTAATAGGATAAAAGTATGTGCAGAGTATGGTTCTATACTAGGATTACAAATAAATGTTGGACATGGTTTAGATTATCATAATATTCAACCTATTGCCGCAATAGATTTAATTAGAGAAATAAATATTGGGCATGCTATTATTAGTCGTGCAGTGATTGTAGGTCTAGATAAAGCAGTAAGAGATATGAAATCTTTAATACAACGGAGTAGAATATTATAAAGTGGCAATTTTTGGAGTAGGATCAGATATAGTTGAAATAAGTCGTATTGACGTTCTTTATTCCAAAAAAGGAGAGAAATTTGCACGTCGAATATTAATTAACGGTGAATGGGATCACTATAAAAAAAGTAAAAACCCAGTTCGTTTTTTAGCTACTCATTTTTCAGTGAAAGAAGCTGCTTCGAAAGCATTTGGTACTGGAATTCGTAATGGTTTAGCTTTTTTACAATTTGAATTATTGAAGGATTCTTTTGGAAAACCTATTATGAAATTACATGAACGTGCTGCTGAACTTTCTATACAATTAGGTATAAAAAATATTCATGTTACATTAACTAATGAACGACATTATACCTATGCAATGGTTATTTTTGAGTGTTAAATTCTTTTATTCCTTTACGTAAGAAAAAATGATAAGGAGATACCTTTGTTCTCTTTAATAAGGTATGATTCATAAAATGACAAAAAAAAGGTATATCTTTAATAGTAGATATATCATCTGAAATAATATGTAATATCTGTCCTAATTGCATATATTCTATAGATTGACGTATTATCATTATTGGTTCAGGACAACGTAATCCTCTAAGATCTAATATTTTATTATGAATATTTCTTGTATTCATAGATTATAATTAATCTATTGTATTGAGATTAATAAAAAAATATTATAATAATTTATGTAAAAATTTACAATAATTTTTTACATATGATTTTCTCATATACCAACTTTAAAAAAAAAGGATTTCTTAATATATCTATGAAGGATCAATATTTTTTTGTATCTCAATTACTTAATTGGTATAGTAAATATGGAAGACATTCTTTACCTTGGCAAAGAGATAAAACTCCTTATAAAGTCTGGTTATCAGAAATAATGTTACAACAAACACAAGTAAAAACAGTTATTCCATATTTTCAACGTTTTATTATTATATTTCCAAATTTTAAAGAATTAGCTTTATCTTCTTTAGATTTAGTAATGTATGAATGGACTGGATTAGGATATTATAATAGAGCATATAATTTGCATAAAACTGCAAAAATTGTTCATGAAAAATATAATGGAGAACTACCATCCGATTTATATTCTCTTCTATCTTTGCCAGGGATTGGTAGATCTACTGCTGGAGCGATACTCTCTTTTGCATTTAATAAAAGATATTCTATTCTCGATACTAATGTAAAAAGAGTATTAATACGATATTATATGATAGAAGGTTATCCAAATAATAAAATAGTAGAAAATTATTTATGGAAATTACTTGATGAATTAATGCCTGTAGAACATTCTACACAATTTAATCAAGCAATGATGGATATCGGTGCTCAAATTTGTACTCATTCTAATCCTAAATGTATAATATGTCCATTACATATTAAATGTCAAAGCTATCTTAAAAAATGTTGGATGAAATATCCTATTAAAAAAATTAAAGAAAAATTACCAAGAAAAAGTACTTGGTTCTTAATTTTACAATCTAAAAATACTGTTTGGCTTGAAAAAAGATCATTAAAAGGAATTTGGGGTGGTCTTTTTTGTTTTCCACAATTTCCAGATTTGGAAAAATTAGAAATATTTATTTTAAATAAAGGAGTACAAATATCACAATATAGAAAATTATCTACTATAAATCATTCTTTTAGCCATTTTCATATTGATATACATCCTATTTTTTTAAATATTAGTAATATTAGATTAAATCTAAATGAAAGAATAGGTTTTTGGTTTCATTGGAAAGTAAAGCCATTTATAGGTCTTTCTACTCCAGTAAGATATTTATTAAAAAAAGTAGAACAAATAAATTAATTATCAAGAATATATTATTTTTTTAATTATGATTAATAAAAAGAAAGAAAAAATTTATTGTCTTTTCATGCAATGCCAATCTGAAAAACAAGATTTTCAAGTCTATCCAGGAAAGTTAGGTAAATATATTTATGAAAATATTTCTAAGGAAGCTTGGAAAAAGTGGACTATTAGACAAACAATAATAATTAATGAAAAAAAATTAAATATGCTAAATATAACAGATCGTAATTTATTAGAAGAAGAGATGAAAAGATTTCTCTTGAAAAAGAGAGATGATTAAAAAAATTTTTTATAAAAAAATGAATAAATTCTCATTTATAGTATGAAAAAGTTTTTTATGTTATTAATTATTGTTTCTTTTTGTATTTCCTGTTCCTCTAATACATTTACTATAGATGAATCTTATTCTAAGGATATTAATAGTTTTAATATTTTATTAAATCAATTTTCTAATAATATTGAAAATATTTGGGGAATTAATGAAATTTTAATACCTAGATCAAAAGATTATATTAACTATACTCAGAGTTGTAAAATACGTAGCCATATCAGTTTTGATTTTGGTATTATTACTTTTGAACGTATTGTCGATGAAGGTTCAATTACACAATTGAGAAAATTAATAATTAGTACATTATTAATTTTACACAAAAATATAAATTTTAAATTTTTTTGTTCTAAAATTGATCAACAATATTTAAAAGGTGAACCGATTCTTTATAGAGAACTTTTAGAAGATGGAAAAATAAATAGATGGAAAAAAAGAGTAGTTTGCTTCACGGATTATTTATTAAAAAATCATTTACAAACTAGACTTTCTGGACAAAAAATTATCCAATCTATTATTATTCATGTAGTCTCAAATCACGTTGATAAAAGAGCAAATAAATATTTAGGAATAGTAAAACAAGCTTCTAAAAGATATGGAGTTGATCAATCTTTGATATTAGCAATAATTCAAATTGAATCTAGTTTTAATCCACATGCAGTAAGTCATGCGGATGCTTTAGGTTTGATGCAAATTGTACAACATAGTGCTGGTCGTGATGTATTTAAAATGAAAGGAAAGTGGGGGCAACCAAGTCGAAAGTATTTATTTAATCCAGCGAATAATATTGATATAGGCACAGCTTATTTATCTATTTTACAAAATCATTATTTAAATGGAATTAGCAATCCGATTTCTCGTTCTTATGCAGTAATTACTGCTTATCATAGTGGAGTAGGGAGTGTACTAAAAGTTTTTTCAAGTAATCAGAGTAAAGCCATTAAAATTATTAATCAAATGCAACCGGAAGAAGTTTATAAAATACTATGTACAAAACATCCTTCCGAAGAATCACGTCGTTATTTACATAAAGTAAATGTACTGAAAAAAAATTACCAGATTTGGCAAAATTTTTCTCTTCCTTTCTCATTTCCATATAACAATAAATAAGCTAATAACACTTTTATTGAAATCTATAGAATAATTAATAAGATTAATATTCATTAATGATAAAAAATGATAGAATTTGTTTCTTCTAACCATAAGATCGCTATTTTTAAATAGCGAAAAATATATGTTATATTTTTTTACAGATCATACCAATATGATGTTGGTATCTGCATTAGTTTTTATACTAGTATATGAAACTATAAATGGATTTCATGATACTGCAAATGCAGTAGCAATTGTTATCTATACTCAAGCTATGCATGCTAGATTAGCAGTAATTATGTCAGGTATATTTAATTTTCTTGGTGTATTAATGGGAGGATTAAGTGTAGCCTATGCTATAGTTCATCTAATCAATATTGAGTTATTATTAAATGTTGATTCCATTCATGGACTAGCTATTATTTTCTCGATATTGTCGGCTGCAATTTTATGGAATATTCTCACATGGTATTTTGGATTACCAATATCCAGTTCTCATACTTTAATTGGTGCAATAGTTGGAGTTGGATTAATGCATGCAATGATTGCACATACTTCTTTACTCAAAGCATTAAATATTCCGAATTTGATGGATATATTATTATCTTTAACTATTTCTCCAATAATAGGGTTATGTTTATCTAGTATAATTATCATTTGCTATCATTTTTTTTATAAAAAAATGAAAAAAAATACTAATGATAGATTATCTATTTCTAATAATAAATGTCCTCCTCCATTTTGGACACGTTGTGCTTTAATTTTATCTTCAGCAGGAGTAAGTTTTTCCCATGGAGCTAATGATGGACAAAAAGGTATTGGTTTAATTATGTTAGCCTTAATAAGTATTGCTCCATCTAGTTTTTTAATCAATATCAACGCCAATAGTTGTGAAATTAGACGTACAAGGGATGCTATTGATTCGCTTCAAAAGTATTATTCTCATAATAATCAAGTATTTAATAAAATTGCAATCGATACGCACTCCTTATTTCTAAGGGGAATAGAAGAAAAGAATCCACCTCTATCTTCTTCATTAGAAGATAGGAATAATAATATTGCCCCTTTTCTAAAAGCTATTAATGTAGCTCTATTAATGATTGATAATATTCAAAGTTACGATCAATTAAATATAGAAAAAAGATTACATCTTAGAAAATTATTAATATATATATCAGATATAACCGATCAAGTAGCAAAATTACAGGAAATTTCTTCTCAAGAGAAACAGTTTTTAAGAAATTTATATATTGATCTCGTAGAAACAATAGAATATGCGCCTCTTTGGATTATTATAATTGTGGCTATTGCGCTTTCTCTAGGGACTATAGTCGGTTGGAAAAGAATTGCTATTACTCTTGGAGAGAAGATTGGTTCAGGAGGAATCACATATATACAGGGTTTATCAGTACAAATTACCGCTACTCTCTCTATAGGTGCTGCTAGTTATACTGGGATGCCTGTTTCAACAACGCATGTAGTATCTTCTGCAGTATTAGGAGCGATGTTAGCAGAAAAGAGAAGTGTAGGACAAAAAGTTATAAAAAATATTATTATGGCATGGTTATTAACTTTACCGGTTGCAATCATTTTAGCAAGCTTAATATATTTTTTAATATTAAATATTAGTAAAATTTTCCCCCTATAAAGGGGGAATGCTACAATTAATTGATTATTTACTAACTAATATGAAAAATCATATCTATTAATTTATTGGAATAACCCGTTTCATTATCATACCAAGCTACTAATTTCATAAAATTTTTGTTAAGAGCAATACCCGCTTTTGCATCAAAAATAGAAGTGCATTTTTCTCCGTTGAAATCTGTAGATACTACATTTTCTTCTGTATAACCAATAATATTTTTAAACTCATTTTCAGAAGCCTCTTTTATAAGAGAACAAATTTCTTGGTAAGAAGTATCTCTTTTTATATGTACTGTTAAATCAACAACAGAAACATTTAATGTTGGTACTCTAAATGACATACCAGTAATCTTTCCTTCTAAATTAGGAATAACTTTTCCTACTGCTTTAGCCGCACCGGTCGATGATGGAATAATGTTATGATAGGCCGCACGACCTCCTCTCCAATCTTTATATGATGCACCATCAACTGTCTTTTGAGTAGCAGTAACAGCATGAACAGTAGTCATCAGTGCTTGTATAATACTATATTTATCATTTATAACCTTAACTAAGGGGGCTAAACAATTTGTAGTACAGGATGCATTAGAGATAATATCTTGTCCTACATAATCATTATGATTAACACCCATAATAAACATTGGTGTATTATCTTTTGGTGGTGCACTTAAAATTACTTTTTTAGCACCAGATTTTATGTGTGATCTTGCAGTATCATCCGTTAAAAATAGTCCAGTTGATTCTATTACAATATCAATACCCATATCTCCCCAATTTATATCAATTGGATTTTTTTTAGAAGAACAAAAAATTTTTTTATTATTTACAATTAAATTATTATCTATGACTTCTATTGATCCTTTAAAAGGACCGTGTGTGGAATCATATTTTAACATATATGCAATATAATTAGTATCTAATAGATCATTAATAGCTATTACTTCAATGTCTTTACGTTCTTCTATAGCACGAAAAATAACACGACCAATTCTACCAAAACCATTAATTCCGACTCGAATACTCATTACTCCCTCCATTTTATCTATAGACAATACTAAAATTTCTCAAAAAAAGTATATAACGTCAAGTATAATATATTAATTCTTTTTTTTTAATAATAAGGAAATAAGATTATTTTTTAAATTTCTTTATATATAAAATATTTTACTTAAATATTGTTATTTTGAATATTTTTAATTAATTTTGGTAGTTTGGAAAAACTATTAATTATTCTATATTGATGTATCATCTCTCCTTGTTTTTTTTCATTAGATAAAAATATTGGATGACCAATTCCAGCTAATTTAGCTGCTAACATATCTTCTTTTTTATCACCTATCATATAGGAAGAAGACATATTAATATTGAAATATTTTTTTGCATTAAGTAACATTCCTGGATTAGGTTTTCTACATATACAATCTTTTCTAAAAGAGGGAATGATTGCATTAGGATGATGTGGACAATAAAAAAAAGCATCTATATTAATCTTAAATTTCGATAAAAAATTAATAATCCATTTGGTTAATTTTATAAATTGTATTTCATTAAAAATACCGCGTGCAATACCTGATTGATTAGTTATCATAATAAGAAGGAAATCCATTTTATTTAAAATTTGCATAGCTTCAATGACACCATTAAAAAAATGAAAATCTTTTACTTTATATATATAACCTTTATCTATATTAATAGTTCCATCACGATCAAAAAAAATAGCTGAGGTAGTTTGTTTCATATTTATTTAAAAATCTCCTTAATTTATGATTACTATTTTAATAGATTAAATCAAATTAAATTTAATCTATTAAAATAGATTCCATATTTTTTAAAATTAATTTATTATAAATAGGAAATTATAAATAATGAATATTAGTTTAATCGCTTCATTAACACCTAATCATACTATTGGTATTAATAATACTATACCATGGTATTTACCCGTAGATAGAGGATGGTTTAAAAAACATACTATTAATAAACCTATTATTATGGGTAGAAAAACTTTTGATTCTATAGGCAGAATACCTTTACCTAATAGATATAATATAGTTATTAGTCGTTATATTAATAAAAAAAATAATTTTCTGTTTGATGACTGTAGAAAAAATATAGAGTGGGTAACAGATATAAACCAAGCATTAGATAAAGTTAATAATATACCTGAAATTATGATTATTGGAGGAGGAGAAATATATAGAGAATTTTTAGGTATAGCTAATCGTTTATATTTAACATATGTTTATACTGATATAGAAGGGAATATAAAATTTCCTAATTATGAAAAAATTAGTAATTGGAAAATTATTTTTAATAAAATTAATTATTTTAACAACCGTAATAAATATACTTGTTGTTTTAAAATTTTAGAACGTTGTGGAGTAAATAATATTTAAAAAAGACATATTGGATTGATAGCATATCCTTTATAATGAATTTCTAAATTTAATTTTACTGAAGATGTCCCAGTACTACCCATTGTAGCTATTTTTTCCATATTGAACTTCCTCTTTAGAAAAAAGAGTATCATTATGAGCATATGTACTAAAATAATTATTCTCATGTTTAATAATAATTAATTTTCCATATCCACATAAAGCATTACCTGTATAAACAACTTTTCCTTTAGCAATAGAAAATATTGGTTGACCTTTAATTCTTAATATATCAATTCCTGAATTTTCTTTTTTCAAATCTATAATCACTTTTGAAATTGTAGGCCAATACCATTCTATTGATTTATCTAATGCATTTATAATAGATTTTGGATAAATGATCCTCTCCAAAATTTTAATATATTGATATTCATTTTTATTAAAAAGAGAAGATAGAAAAGAAATATTATTTTATAATTTTGAAAATATAAAGAAGGGATTATTTATAAGAATGCTCTTTAGCCAATAGAAATTCCTGACGAAATTTTTTATTAGATTCAAATATTCCTCCTAATGAAGTAGTAGTAAAGATACTAGTCATATCTCTAATTCCTCTTGCTTTCACACAATAATGCATTGCATCTATAGAAATAGCTACATTATTAGTTTCTAATAAAGTTTGTAATGCTAGTAAAATTTGTTTAGTTAATCTTTCTTGAATTTGTGGTCTTTGAGAAAAAAATTTTACAATACGACTTATTTTTGAAAATCCAATTCTATTTTTTTGAGGAATATAAGAAATAGTTACTTTTCCATCAAAAATTAAGAAATGATGTTCACAAATACTAGTAAATAATAGATTATTTACTGTTATTATTTCATTAATTCTATTTGTTTTATTTTTTTCATTTTCTTTGTTAAGAAGATTTATTTCTGGAAAATTAGCATAATTTAATCCAGAAAAAATTTCTTCAGTGTACATATGTGCAATTCTATTAGGAGTATCTAAAAGATTATTATCTTCATTAATATTTAGTAAATCTAAAATTTTCTTTATATATTTAGCAATAAGATTTTTCTTTATAGAAATATTTATTTTTTCTTTTTTTAAAGGTAATTCTAAATGATGAGAAACTAATGCTTTATGTACTAATAAAGCTTCTTTTCTTAAATGATTCATTTTACTTTTCTCCAAAAGTAAAGAAAATGATTAGAATTTTTCTATCTTAATATTAATTTTTAATATAATATTCAAAATATTAGAAACTATGTCTCTTTAATAAAGAAATATAACATAAATATTTTCAAAATATTATAATAATAAGCTAAAATCTACTAGTCATAGTAAATCTATTGTAGAATTAATTTTTTATAATAATTTCTAACAATTTTTAGGAGAAAATTCATGACTATATTTTCTATTATAAAAAATAATAGAAATATAAATAATTTTCGTAAAAGTGAACTAATTTATCATATTGATGATTGTCCTCCTATTGCAGAGATAATATTTCTTGCTTTTCAACATCTACTAGCAATATGTTTAGCAGTAATTACTCCCGCTTTAATAATTTGTCAGTCTTTAAATTTACCAATAGAAGATACCAAACATATCGTAAGTATGTCTCTATTTTCTTCAGGATTAGCATCTATTTTACAAATAAAAACTTGGGGTCCAATAGGATCCGGTTTATTATCTATTCAAGGAACAAGTTTTAATTTTGTTAATCCTTTAATTATTGCTGGAACAACATTAAAAGATAATGGTGCAGATATTACAACTATGATGGCTACATTATTTGGGACATTAATGATAGCTTCTTTCACCGAAATTTTTATTTCTAGGATATTACATTTATTAAAAGATATTATTACTCCACTTATTTCAGGTATTATAGTAGTGATCATAGGAATTTCTTTAATACAAGTTAGTTTAATATCCATTGGTGGTGGAGTATCAGCAATAACTAATCATAGTTTTGGAGAACCTAAGAATATAATATTAGCTGCTTCTGTACTTTTTTTTATTTTACTTTTTCATCGTCAGAATAATACTTGTTTTAGAGTTGCTTCACTACTCATTTCTACATTAATTGGTTGTTTTTTTGCTTGGACAAATGATATGTTACCAAATAATGTGACACCTTTATCTGAATTAAAATTAACTATTGTACTTCCTACTCCACTATATTATGGATTAAATTTTGATTTAAGTTTACTTCTACCATTAATATTAGTTTTTATAATTACTTCTTTTGAAGCTGTTGGTGATATTACAGCTACAGCTGATGTGTCAGAACAACCTATATATGGATCAGATTATATGAATAGATTAAAAGGAGGAGTTTTAGCTAATGGAATAAATTCTATGTTTTCAACAATATTTAATACTTTTCCAAATTCGTGCTTTAGTCAAAATAATAGTTTAATTCAGCTAACTGGTGTAGCTAGTCGTTATGTAGGTTTTGCTGTTGCTTTTATGCTAATATTACTTGGAATATTCCCAATATTTAGTGAATTAATTCAATATATTCCTGAACCAGTATTAGGAGGAGTAACTATATTTATGTTTGGAACTATTGCTGCTTCAGGTATAAGAATTCTATCACGCGAGAATATTAATAGACGTGCGATGATAATTATTGCTTTATCTTTATCATTAGGATTAGGAGTCTCTCAACAACCACAAATATTGCAATTTGCACCACAATGGGTAAAAACTTTATTTTCTTCAGGTATAACTACTGGTGGTATAACTGCTATAATTTTAAATTTATTTCTTCCTATTGAAAAAAAATAATATTATAAATAACTCTTTTTTTGCAATTCAAAATATTTAATTCTTTCCCAATCTTCTCGACATTCTACACTACAAAAATTTCCTTTAGTTGGTTCATCACAATAATAACAACGTCCATTTAGTGGTAATATACGTTCTTTATGTAAAGATATTGCATGTTGACGAAAAGCTTCCTCATTTTGACTAGCTATATCTACATCATCAGCCATAATAAATTTCCTATTAATTTTTATTTATTTTTTAATAAAAAGAATTTTGATTATATTATTAATTTATAATATGTAAATATTTTATATATTCTATATTTAATTTTTTGAAAAAAAATTAAAAGATGAAATATCAATTTCCTTAAATTGACTACGTTTAAATTTATTCTTTAAAGTAAAAGGTACTGTACTATCAAAAATAGTTTTACAAGTAATACCAGGATGTTGTATAGATGAGCTAAAATTTGGATCTGAAGAAGGATCAAGTGGATGACAACGTACTCCAGGTATAAATATCGTACTTTTATCTCCTTGATAACGTGTTGTTAAAGACCATATTACATCATTCATATCAAAGATATCGACATCTTCATCTACTAAAATTACATGTTTAATTTCAGAAAAAATAGAAAATGCTAATAATGCTGCTTGTCTTTGTTTCCCTTCATCATTAATAGATCTCTTTCTTATTTGTAGAATAGCAAGATATTTTCCACCTCCAGATGTTGGACAATGAACATTAATAACTAATTCAGGTAAAGCATTTTGTGTTATTTTTAAAATACTAGCTTCAGTTGGAATTCCAGCTATATTAGTATGTTCATCACTTGAACCAATACATGTTTGAAAAATAGGATTATGTTTTGTAGTAATTGCTTTTACTTTAATAATAGGTAATGCTTTTTTAGCATAACCAGTATATCCAGTAAATTCGGGCATTGATTTTCCAGTATTAGTATTATTATCTTCTGCTATACGAACATTAGGTAATAATTCTCCTTCTATAACTATTTCAGAATGAGAAATAGCTAAAGCATCTACAAATAGACATTTAACTAATTTTATTGGTTTTTTACGTAAACTTCCTGCAATAGATAATTCATCAAAACCTAGTGGAGTAGTAGGAGGTTCAAAACAAGTACTTATTGTAATAGCAGGATCTATACCTATATTGATTGAAATAGGTAATGATTTTCCATATGATTCAGCTTCTTGATAAAAAATATCTAAATGACGACCAGGAACAGAATAAATTGATAATTCGTCTTTACTTTGTACACATAAACGGTGAATAGAAATATCATACTGATTTTTTTCTATATTAGAAGTATAACACATACCTAAAGTAATATAATGACCAGCATCTTCTTCAGTAATGATTGGAATAGGTAAAATTTTCAAAATATCAAAATTTTTATCAGTAGATTTATAAATTATTTCTTGACACAAACCTTTCTCTGTAGAGATTTGAGGAGGAATAGGATTATCTAATGCTTCTTTTAATAAAAAAGCTAATTGTTCTTTTTTTGTATGAAATAAATGAGCAATACGTTGACGTGAACATAATAAACCAATTAAAATTTTTATATGAGGATAATCTTTAATATTATTAAATAATATAGCAGGACCTGATTTTGTAGGTCGCATAATAGTACCATAAGCTCCAATATATCGGTATATTGAAGATAATTCTAAAATTGGATTTACAGAGTCATTTGTATAGATAATTTCATTCTTAATATGATTAAGTAATTCTATTGAATTTTGTAGATCCCATTCTTTTTCTTCTGATTTCGAAGTTAAATATTGATTATTTTTATGAAAAGTATTCATAATGAATCCTATTTTAAACGAATAAATTTATAAAAAAATAAATTTATTTATATATATCTTACTAATATAAAATAAATAATTTTATATTTAAACAAATAAATATATATCTATTGAAAAAATATTATTTATCCCCATATTTATCTCGTAAAATAAGTTTACTATTAATTTTTTTAGGGAGGTTTTATGACTTACCGTTCATTTTCCCTTATTCCTTCTTTTACAAATAATTTATTATCGGAAAGATTTTCACAAATGGATAATTTATTTAGTAGACTTACAGGAGAAAAACCTTTATCAGATATTCCTTCTTATAATTTATTACAGAAAGACAGAGACAATTATGAATTAACAGTTAGTGTTCCAGGCTATAGTAAAGAGGAACTAGATATATCAGTATTAGAGAATCAACTTTCTATAGTTGGAAAACCTACTCTTAATAATCAAAATGAAGAAATGTTGTCTTCTACTTCTAAAGAAGAAAAAAAAGTTGAAAAATGGTTGAATAAAGGATTTAGTAAAGTACCTTTTTCTTTAAATTTTAATTTAGATCATCGTATAAATATAAAATATGCTGATCTTGATAAAGGATTATTATCATTAAAATTTTGTTATGAAATTCCTGAAGGAGAGAAACCTAAAAAAGTGGTTATTGGTGTTAATAAAGAATCATCAAATGTTATAGAACATAGTAAATAATAGTTTTTATGTAGTTTATATAGTTAGGCGTCCTTTTTTTAAAGGACGCCAACTTATTTCTTATTTTATAATTTAAAATATATTGAGGTAATTTTATGTCTTCTCTCATTATGAATACTCATAATGCTGTTAAAGCATTAAAAGATTCAGGTATTGAAGAAATTCAAGCAGAGAAAATTGTTGAAGTAATCGTTGACTTACAAAGTCTTACTATTACAACAAAAGAAGATTTAAGAGAAGTAAAAGAAAGTATAAAAAGAGATATATCACTGATTAAAGTAGATATGGATTGGGCAAAAAAATTAATATTAGTAACAGGTATTGCTGTTATCATTGCGGCTCTTAAGTATATTTTTATTGGATAAAAAATAATATACTATTCTCTTTTTATTCTTTAAAATATTTATTACTCTTCAAATTTTAGGATAATCATTATTTCTATAATTCTATTTTTAGAAAAAATTTTTCTCTCTAATAAAGAGGGTATTTTTTCTAAATATTTATCATATAATCATTTTATTCTTCTACAATGTAAAATATATCTAATATTTAAAATATTCATTTTTAATATATAAGATATATTATAAAATATTTCATTAAAATTATTATAGAATTTTAATTCCCAATAAAATATATAAATTATGTATAATTTTTCATTATTTAAAAATGGAAATATATTATTTCCCTTTAGTTTAGTATTATTTGAATTCACTGTTTATATTGCTAATGATATGATTCAACCTTCTATGTTAGAAGTAGTAAAAAATTTTAATGTTGGTATAGAATGGATACCTACTTCTCTAACCGCTTATTTAGCAGGAGGAGGATGCTTAGAATGGTTTTTTGGTCCTTTATCTGATCAAAGAGGAAGAAGATCTGTAATGCTTATTGGGGTATTATTTTTTACAATTACTTGTTTAGCTATATTATTAGTATCAACTATTGAACAATTTATAATGATGCGATTTTTACAAGGTATAGGTTTATGTTTTATAGGTTCTGTTGGTTATGCAACCATTCAAGAAGCATTTGAAGAAGTAATGTGTATAAGAATTATTGCTATGATGGCTAATGTTGCTTTAATTGCTCCATTATTAGGTCCTTTAGCAGGGGCTCTATTGATTCATATTCTATCTTGGCAAACTATGTTTTTAATATTTGCTTTTTTAAGTTTAATCTCTTTTATAGGTTTGTGGCTTTTTATGCCAGAAACAGTAAAAATTAAAGAAAAAGAATTATCTTTTACTCCTTTATGGAAAGATTATAAAAAGCTTTTTTTAGATCCTAATTTTATGAGTGGGGCATTAGCAACAGGTTTTTCTAATATTCCATTACTTGCTTGGATAGCTTTATCACCCATTATTTTAATTAATGAAGAAAAATTTTCTATATTTTTTTATGCAATCTTACAATTACCTATTTTTGGAGGATTAATTTTAGGTAATATAATATTACATCAATTTATTGAAAATATTAATATATTAAAAATGGTTAATATTGGATACAAACCAATGATATTAGGACTAATTATTGCAGGAAGTTCAGCTTTTTCATTAATAATGGATAAAGTATGGATATTAATATTTGGATTAAGTATTTATTCATTTGGATTAGGGATTATAAACGCTTGTTTAACACGATTAACATTATTTACTATTGAAGTAAGTAAAGGAACCGTATCTGCAGCTATGGGTATGATAGGAATGATAGTATTTATTTTAGGAATAGAAATATCTAAAATAGCATATTTATGTGGTAAATTATGGGCTTTAGGTATATTTAATTTATTTGGAGGATGTTGTTGTCTTATATCCATATTAATTTTTCTTTCTTTACAAGAAAGAAAAAAATCTCTATCAATCAAATAATGGAATGTTCAAAAAAGTATTCTTTACACATGGGATAATTACTACATATAGAAATATATAGTTTTGTATGATCGATCAAATAATCGTCCATTCTTATATGACATTTTGGACATAACAGAGGATTTAAAACCATTCTTTTTCTTTTTTGAATCAATAATAATTTACTATTTTTGCAAATTTTTGGAATTCTTGTATATCCTAAACATTGAATAAATGTCCCTGTATTAATAGTAATTAATCCCATTTTTTTCTCACAAAAAGAGCATTTTATATTAGTTGAATTAATTAGATTTAAACACATTCCTCCTAAATTAGGATTTTTTTCCGCTTTGTGAAGCTGTTGGCAAAATTTTTCAAAAAAATTATCAAGTACATTACGCCAAATTTTTTTATTTGAAGCTATTTCATCTAGAGTATTCTCCATATCTGCCGTAAAATTATAGTTCATTAATTCTGGAAAGTTTTCAACAAGCCTATCATTTACAATCTCACCAATTTTATTAGTATAAAATACTTTATTTTCTAAACGAACATAACCCCTTTTTTTTATGGTTGAAAGAATAGCACTATAAGTAGAAGGTCTACCAATTCCTCTTTTTTCTAGTTCCTTCACTAAGGAAGCCTCACTATAACGTAATGGAGGTTTACTCATTGTTTTTTTCGATATGACTTTATTTAATTTTAAAATAGAATTTGATTGGATTGAAGATAAATCATGATTAGAAGAAGAATCAACTCTTTTTTTTAAAGTAGATACTGAAGAGAGTATTGGTAAAATTCTAGTCCATCCATCGAATCGTAATTGATCTTCCTCTGCAAGTAACTGAAAATTTTTTGTATAAATAGTTAATAATGTTCTTTCATATTGAGCAGGTACAACTTGAGAAGCAATAAATCTAGACCAAATTAATTGATAAAGATTTTTCATATCATGATTGAATTTTACAATTTTAGGATGATTTAATGTAATATTAATATCTGATGGTCGAATAGCCTCGTGTGCTTCTTGTATGCATTGTCTTTTATTATAATATATATTAGGATTATCAGGGAGATAATTTTGACCGAAAGAATTAAAAATATAATGACGTGCCATTTTTATGGTATCTTGATTAATATGAGTAGAATCAGTACGTATATAACTAATATATCCAAGTTCATATAGTTGTTGTGCTATTAACATGGTCTTATTCACATTATAACCCAATAAAATACTAGCACTTTGTTGTAAGGTAGAGGTAGTGAAAGGTGCTAAGGATTTACTTAAAATAGATTGTTTCTTTATATTGCTAACATAAAAATTACTCTTTTTAAGTATTATAGTAGCTGATTGAATTTTTTCTTTATTATCAGGTTCAAATCTTGTACCATTATAATGAGTTATTTTTGCTAAGATAGAATGATTCTCATGAGTTTCTAATCTTACATAGAGTTTCCAGTTTTCCTTAGGAACAAATAATCTAATCTCTCTTTCTCTATCTACTATCAATCTTACTGCAACCGACTGTACTCTTCCAGCAGATAATCCAGGAGAAATTTTTTTCCATAATAAAGGAGAAATCATATATCCAACTATACGATCCATAAAACGTCTGGTTTGTTGAGCATGGACCTTATTAATATTAATATCAATCGGATTATTAAAAGCTTCTTTTATAGATTTTTCAGTAATTTCATTAAATAGTATCCTACTATATCTATTTTGCTCACCAAGTATAAATTTTAAATGCCAAGCAATAGCTTCACCTTCTCTATCCATATCTGTAGCAAGATAAATATGATTAACGGTATTAGAGAGTTTTTTTATATTATTTACAATTGTTTGTTTATCAGGTAAAATCAAATAATGTGCAAACCATTTATTATAAGGTTCAATTCCAATATTACTTCCAATATTACTAAAATTCGATTTATTTTTGATAAATTTATTAGGAATATCGCGAACATGTCCCATAGTAGATTTTACAATATAATTTTTTCCTAAATATTTAGAAATAGTTTTTGATTTTGTTGGAGATTCTACAATAACTAGATAGCGCATAAGATTAATAATCTTGTTTTATATTCATAAAAGGTAAGAAATTATTATTTAACTTCAATATCATAATATCTTCTCTTTTATTAAAACTATTTTCATAAGCTCTTAATCTTCGAATAAAAGAATAAAATTCCGGATAATCAGAAAAGGCCTTCGCATATAATTTAGCTGTTTCTGCATCTGCATCTCCTTTAATAATTAAAGATTGATGTTCAGCTTCTGCTAAAATACGAGTGACTTCATAATCAGCCAATGCTCTTAATTTTTCTGCTTCTTCTTGACCTTGTGATCTATGATAACGAGCTACTGCTTCACGTTCTGCACGCATTCGCTGATATATTGCATCAGATACTTCAGTAGGTAAATTAATTTGTTTAATACGTACATCTATCACTTGTATTCCTAATACTGCCATACTATTGAGGTTATTTTCGGTATTAAAATGTTCTCTTGTATAATTTTCAGAGGTTCCATAATTGAGTGATTCACGTATATCTGCCATCAATTTATTTCTAAAATCTGTTACAATACTTTTTACATCAAGTTTTCCTAATTCAGAACGTAAACGATCAGAAAATTTTCTTTTTAATAAAATTTCTGCTTGTGATATATCTCCTCCTCCTGTTGCTAAATAATAACGACTAAAATCACTAATTCTCCATTTAATATAGGAATCGATAATTAAGTCTTTTTTTTCTAATGTTACAAAACGATCAGCTTGATTTTCCATAGTTTGTATACGTGCGTCAAGATTCTTGACCGTATCAATCATTGGATACTTAATATGTAATCCAGGATTATAGATAATAGGATTTTTTTCATCATCACGTATTACTTTTCCAAATCGTAATACTATTCCTTTTTGACCTTCTTTTACTACAAAGAACATGCTATATAATCCTAAAAACAGCATAGTAAAAATTAGAATAATAGTATTACGCATTAATTACTCCTTTCGATAAACCGATCTCTTGCTATATTTCTAATAGTATTATTTTTTGAATTACTTTCCTTCTTATAATTTTTAGGAGGACTACTATCATGAAGAAATATCTGATTATTATTTATATTACTATCATCATTTTTATTTTGTAGTAATTTATCAAGAGACATTATAAGAAGATTATTAGTATCATCAACAATAACTTTTTTTGTACAATTTAATATTTTTTCCATCGTTTGAATGTAAAGACGTTCTTTAGTAATAGAAGGAGCAAGATTATATTCCGGTAAAAGTTTAGATAGACGCTCTATTTCTCCTTTTGCTTCTAATATCGTTCTTACTTTATAAGCTCTTCCTTCTTCTAAAATACGTTGTGCTTTACCGTTAGCACGAGGTCTAACTTCATTAGCATAAGCTTCAGCTTCTCTTATATATTGTTGCTCATTTTCTCGAGCTGCAATAGCATCATCAAAAGCTGCCTTTACCTCTTCAGGAGGACGTGCTAATTGAAAATTTACATCTAATAAATCTATCCCTATATTATAGGGCTGTATAATCTCTTCTAGTACACGTTGTGTATCGCTACGCACAATAGTGCGACCTTCCGTTAAAATTTTATCCATAGTATATTTACCTATTATCCCTCTTAATGCACTATCTGTAGCTTGATGTAAACTATTATCTGCATTAATTACACTAAATAAATAAAATCTCGGATTGGTTATACGATACTGTACATTCATTTCTACTTTGACTACATTTTCATCAGAAGTTAGCATAATACCACAAGCTGCAATTTCTCTGACAGATTCTATATTAACTGCTGTTACCGTATCAATAAACGTAGGTTTCCAATTTAAACCTGGTTGAACTAAACGATTAAATTTTCCGAAGCGAAGTACAACCCCTTTTTCAGCTTCTTTAATAGTATAAAAACCACTTCCTATCCAAGCAACGATGACTGCAGTTATAATATAACTAAGATGTCGATTCTGTTGTAATGATTTATTTGTAGCGTTTTTATTTTTTTTACTAAAAAAGTAACGTAATTTTTCTCTTATTCTCTGAATAGATTCTATATTGATAGATTTTTCTTTACGACTTTTTATTGTTTCTTTATGACTTTGATTACCCCATGGGTCACGGTCATTACCCTGATTATTGGTATGATTCCACTCCATGTTTTGACTCCATTAATTAATAAATAAGATGGATGGTGATTATTAAACAAGATATATAGAAGAATATTATTTTTTATTAGAGGTGGTATTTTCCTTATTATCAGGATTAGTACTATTTATATTATTATTATGAATAATGGCATGTAATGGAACAATAGTGGAAATAGCATGTTTGTAAACTATTTGACTTCCCGTATTTTTTAATAAAATGACAAACTGATCAAAAGATTCGATTTGTCCCTGTAATTTAATTCCATTTACTAAATAAATGGAAACGGGAATACGTTCTCGACGTAGTGTATTTAGGAATGGATTTTGTAAAGATTCTCTTTTTGACATGTTATTTTAGCCTTTATTATTTCAATCATTAAAAAAGTAAAATTTAGTATAAAAATATTGCTGCATAAATTTTAAATGGCATCAATTTTAAAAAGAAAATAACAAGCCAATTCTTTTCTTTTTTTAGAAAAGATAAAATTTCATTAATATTTTTTTCAATATCATTATTACTCAGCCAATATGCTTCTTTCCAACTTTTTAACCAGGTTATTTGTCTTTTAGCAAATTTTTTTGTTGCACTAATTACAGAATTCACCATGAAGTCATAATTTATTTCATTAGATAAATATTCCCACATTTGTCGATATCCAATAGAACGAATAGATGACATATTTTGATTTAAATCACCACGAGTAAATAGTGTATATACTTCATTTTCAAATCCATTAAATAACATTTTATAAAATCGATTTTCTATACGCTTTTGTAAATGTAAACGATCTGATGGGACCATAATAAATTGATATACTTTATATGGCAGTACGAATTTAGGGTGAGTATTTATTAATTCTGTTACTGTTTTACCTGATATTAAGAACACTTCTAAAGCTCTAGAGAGTCTTTGAATATCATTTGGATGAATGTGTTTTGCTATAATTGGATCAATTTCTTCTAAATATTGATAGAGTTTTTTCCATCCTCTTAATTTTGCTTTATTTTTAAGATATTCACGTATTTCAATATTTTTTTTAGGGAGTGCAGAATGTAACCCTTCTAACAGAACTTTAAAGTAAAGTAATGTACCACCCACTAATAAAGGAATTCTACCTAATTCTGTGATCCTTTTCATCTCAAAAAGTGCATCATGATAAAAATTTGCTACTGAATAAGATTCACTAGGATCAAGAATATCTATTAATAATGGATTAATTACTTTTCTTTCTTGATGACTTAATTTAGCAGTACCAATATCCATCCCTTTATATATTTTAACAGAATCAACACTAATAATTTCTATCTCTTTGATTTTATGAAATAATTCTATTGCAAGTTTAGTTTTATTAGAAGCAGTAGTTCCCATTAAAAATATAGCTAATGGGATTGTAGTATTATTTATATTTTTATATATCATTATTATTTCGTAGCGAATCAATAGCAGATTCTATATTTAATGTTACTATAATATTTGGAGGAGGTGTATGAATCCAATTTGGAAAAAAAAGTTCAATTTTATAAAATAAATCAATCGCTTTAAAATAATTCCAATGAGTAGTATGAGATTCTATCCAATTTATAATCCAATTTACAGCATTTTTCTGTAGAAGTTTATTCTTATATAGAAGAATATCATATGATTGTGAATAAATATATTTTAAAAAATCTATTATAAAATTTTGTAAATTATTTATTTGTCTAAGTGAAGATGGTAATCCTTTTAATTGAGCTCCATTTTCATCTATTGTGATTAAAAATCCCATATTTTTCAATAAATTTTCATGATTTTTTAATATTTTTATTTCTTCTATTCGTAAAGGGATTCTTATTGGAATAATCAAACGATGAATAGAATTATATGGATTATTTTCATATGTTGAATTCAAAAACATTGTAATAAGATAAGATTCTGCTTTAGATAAAGAAAATAAGTATATTTTTTCAAAAGATTCTATTAATGCATAACAAGGTTTTAAAATAGTTAAAATTCTACCTAATCTTTTGTTATTCATTTTAAGAAAATTTTCTGGTAAATTTTTTTTATTTTTTTGATCTTGTGTTTGATATTGTAAAGAATTAGAATGTGGTAAAATTAATTTTTGTTTTTGTTCTAATTGCCATTGAATGAAGTCTGATGTTTCTTTCTCAGTACGAATTGACTTTATAGGAAAATAAATTGCAGAATTTTTTAAAGAATAGAATATCGCTTGATAGATCAAATGATGTATAACTCTTTCTTGATAAAATTTTATACTTTTTTTATTAGGATGTATATTAATATCTATTAAATTTGGATCTATATCTAGATATAATATATAAGATGGTTTTTTCAATGAAAAATGATAAAATGCTTGACAAACAGCATGATTAATTAATAAATCTTTTACCATTCTTTTATTAATATAAATATATTGTATATTAGAAGTAATGGTGACAGTAGGATTGATTATCCATCCTTTAATAATAATATCCTCTTCCTTTTTATAGATGGATATACTGTTTTTAGTAAATGTTGAACCACATAAAGAATTTAATCGAAGTAAATATTCTTTTTCTGTTTTAGCTAATTTATAATGATGTATAACTTCTTTGTGATGTCGTAAAATAAATGTTACATTAAACCAAGCTAAAGCAATACAACGGACGAGTGTAGTAATGTGTGTAAATTCTGTTTTATCTGTGCGAAGAATTTTGCGTTTTACGGGTATATTATAAAATATATCTAATACTTCTATTGAAGTTCCAATAGGATGAGCAGTAGGAAAAATATCAGTAGTATTTCCTCCTTCACAATATATCTTCCATGCTTCATTTTGATTCGGTGGACGTGATGTTAAAGATAATCTTGATATGGCACTAATACTTGATAAAGCTTCACCTCTAAATCCCATACTCTTAATTATTTTTAAATCATCAAATTGACGAATTTTACTAGTGGCATGACGTGCTAGTGCAATTTTCATCTCTGATTTGTTAATACCATGTCCATTATCACGAATACAAATCGATTTATTTCCTCCACACTCAATATCAATATAAATAGATGTAGCATTAGCATCTAGACTATTTTCTAAAAGTTCTTTTACAATAGAAGTAGGATATTGTATTGATTCACCTGCAGCAATACATTTAACAACTTTTGGTGGAAGTATCTGAATAAATGACATAAGATAGTTAGATATTTACTAGTCTACAATTAGAACGGATGGATAAGATATTAATATCTTATCTTCTTATTAAAAGAAGATAAGATTTTTTGGCCTTTTAAAGTCATTCCTAACAAATTGACTGTTCGAATTAAACTATTATCTTTATATTCAAATAATAGAGATATATCTGCTTGTGGTAATATTTTTTCAAATTTGGGCCATTCTATCAAGTAAATAGATTTTTGACAAAAAAAATCTCTTATTCCAATAAATTCTAATTCTTCCGCATATTGTATGCGATAAAGATCAATATGATATATTAAAATATGAGAAAATATATATTTTTCAAATATATTATAAGTAGGACTTTTTACATTACCAGTATATCCTATAGCTTGTAAAAAACCATTACAGAATGTAGTTTTTCCAATGCCAATTTTTCCACTAAGATAAATAATACAGGGAGCATAACAAAAACAAGCTATAGCTTTTCCTAAATCAATAGCTTGTTTTTTATTTAGTATATCTATATTTATATTTTTTATATTCATATTTTTAATTTTAATTTATTAATATCATTAATATTAATAAATTTATATATATTATTTAATAAATCTGTTGCTAATATACCTCGTATTCCTTTTTCTTTTGCTAAATTATCTGCTGCAGAACCATGAATAATACATCCAATACATGCAGAGTCATATAATGAGAAATTTTGTGATAACAATCCACATATAATTCCTGATAATAAGTCACCCATTCCACCAGAAGCCATACTAGCATTTCCTACATCTACGATAGATAAATGATTCTTCTCTAGAATCAATGTTCCAGCACTTTTTAATACTACAACACCTCCATAATATTTATATAAATTGTTAATAGAAAGAATATAATTCGTTTCTATTTGAGAAACATTTAGATTTAATAATCTTGCTGCTTCTCCTAAATGTGGAGTAATAATTCTATTATTATTTTTATTAGGATATAATGAAAGTAAATTTAAAGCATCAGCATCCCATAACATAGGTTTATCATAATTTTCTAATATAGATAGAGCATTCTTACCCCATTTATCTATTCCTAATCCTGGACCTATTAGAATAATATCTGACCAAGATAATGCATTTTCAAGAGAAGAATTAGTTAATTTTCTTACTATTAATTCAGGTCTTCTGGAAAGAAATCCAGATATATGAGATTCTCTTGTTAATATTTGTACTAATCCTGCACCAGAACGTAATGCCGCCTCACCTGCTATTAAGACTGATCCAGCTAAACCATAATCTCCTCCTATGATTAATAAACGACCATTATTTCCTTTATGACAACAAGGATCTCTAGATGGTATCCATTTTAATAAGCTTTTTGTTGTTAGACGTCTTATTCCTGATTTTTTCTTAACTAATAATTTATTAGAACCTAAGTCATCAAAGTGTAGTTGTCCAACTACACTTCTTGCTTTTCCAATTAATAAACCAGTTTTAATTGCAATAAAAGTTTGGGTATGAGTTGCTTGAATAACATCACCAGGAATGGTTCCTGTTTTCGCCATTAAACCAGAAGGAATATCCAAAGAAAAAATGGGTACAGAATTTTTTATAGAATAACTATTTGCCTTTTTAATTAAAGAGGAATATAGAACATTTGGAGCATCTCTTAAACCTATTCCCAATAATGCATCAATAATAATATCTACTTGTGGCCAAGGAGCATCATAAGTCAAAATATTTTGATTCATATTTATCCAGTTATTTTTAGCTTGTGTAGCATGAGGAGATGATAAAGGTGTAAAGATACGATCTTCTGTACAACAAGATAATACTGTTACTTTTTTTCCAACAGATAATGCTAACATAGCAAGAATATAACCATCTCCACCATTATTACCATTCCCAGTTAATATAAGCCAATGATCTAGAAAGGGATAGAGCCAATTAAKACGACGAAAAGCTGCTCTACCAGCTCTTTGCATGAGTTGATAAGATGTTAACTTTAAATCTTTTATCATTTGTAATTCTATTACTTTTATTAAATCAGGAGTATATACAAGTTCATATGAATAATTTTCATCATATTTTTCTTCCATTTTATATTCCTTTTATTTTAGATAAAATTAAAATAATATTTGTCAAATTTTATGATAGATATTAAAATATTATATTTAGAATTTTTGAGGTTTTTATCAAATTCTCTTACAACATGAAATTTATAAAATCGGTCAGATTCGGAAGAAAGCAGCCGTAGTAAGTATAGTGTGTGTTTGATTATTTGATATAAAACCTCATTTTTTACGGAAATATTTTTTAGTGAGCTCTAATAGAATTGAATGGGTTATTGGTTTTATCTTACAGATCGGCATGAGAGGAGTTGAACCTCTGACCTCCGGTACCCCATACCGGTGCGCTACCAAGCTGCGCTACATGCCGTATTAATAAAGTCATTTTTTTATTCTTATTTACTTTATATTTTATTTTTTATTTGTAATAATCACAGTTAAGTTAACAATAACATCATTATGTAAATGAATTTTTACTGGATAAGTACCAGCAGTACGCAATATTCCATTTGGTAATTTTATTTCACGCTTAGAAATAGATATTCCTGCTGTATTAAGAGCATGAGCAATATCACGTATCCCTACTGAACCAAACAATTTTCCTTCTTTACCTACTTTAGAAAATATTGTGATAACGTCACCTAATAAATTATTAATTTTTTTAGCACGTTCTTTAGCATCATCTAATTTTTTTAATAGTTCTGACTGAATATGATTACGACTATTGTTAACATAAATAATATTTTTTTTAGTTGCTGGTAATGCTTTTCCTCTAGGAATTAAAAAATTTCTAGCATATCCTCCTTTCACACTAACTTCTTCACCTAAATTTCCAATTTGCTTAATTTTCTCAAGCAAGATTATTCTCATTGATATTTACCTCAATAATAATAAAAATTAATTATTTATGTTGATCAGTATAAGGTAATAAGGATAAATAACGTGCACGTTTAACAGCACGAGATAATTGTCTTTGATATTTTGCACAAGTACCAGTAATTCGACTTGGAACAATTTTTCCACTTTCTGTAATAAACCCTTTTAATATAGCAATATCTTTATAATCAATTTCCAAAATTTTTTCTGCAGTAAATTTACAGAACTTACGACGACGGATATAACGCGTCATGTATAAAATCTCCTTAAATATTAATTAATATTAAAATAAAAATTAGATTTCATTTTCAATTATTGTTGTTAACTTATTATTATCTTTCATCATAATAGATTGTTGAGTTATAGCAAATTTCATACGTATAATCATACTACGTATAATAGCAGTATTAAAACGAATAGATGATTGAAGATTCTTCAAGATATTGCATGGTACTTCTACATTTAATAGAATATAATGTGCTTTATGTAATTTATTAATAGGATATGCTAATTGACGACGACCCCAATCTTCTATACGATGAATTACTCCTTCATTATTTTTAGTAATTATAGAACGATAATTTTCAATTATATTTGATATTTGATCACTTTGATCAGGATGAATTATAAAAACAATTTCGTAATGACGCATAAATTCTTCTCCATAAGAAACTCTATTTCTTAATCATTCAATATTATTTATTCTTTATAAATATGATTTTTCTTTTATTTTTTTTATAGGTATAATTCCATCAGATCGAAACATTAATTTAATTCCTCTAATTGCTTGCCGAATACGATATTGATTCTCTACTAAAGCAAAACGTACATGTGTATCACCATAATGTCCAAATCCAATACCTGGAGAAACACACACTTTAGCTTTATTTAAAAGCTTTTTAGCAAATTCTAATGATCCTAGATGAGAATAATTATTTGGAATTTTTGCCCATATATACATTGAGGCTTTTGGCGTGTCTACTATCCAATTAGCTTCATATAAACCATTAACTAATATATCACGACGTTTCTGATATTGATCAACTATTTCTTTTACACAATTTTGCTCTGCTTTTAATGCGGTAATTGCTGCAATTTGCAGTGGTATAAATGTTCCATAATCGTGATAACTTTTAATACGAGCAAGTGCATTAACTAATTCATTATTACCAACCATAAACCCTATACGCCAACCAGCCATATTATAGCTTTTAGATAAAGTAAAAAATTCAACAGCAACTTCTTTAGCATGAGGAATTTGCATAATAGATGGTGCTTTCCATCCATCATAAACAATATCGGCATAAGCTAAATCATGTACTACTAAAATATTATATTTTCTTGCAAGTGTAATTATTTCTTCAAAAAAATCTAATTCAACACATTTTGCTGTTGGATTAGATGGAAATCCAAATATAATCATTTTAGGTTTAGGAATACTATTTTGAATAATTTTTTTTATTTCTTGTAAAAAATCTACTTCATCTATAAGTGGTATTGATAAAACTTGAGCTCCTGCATTAACGGCACCATAAATATGAATAGGATAACTTGGATTAGGAACTAATACGGTATCACCATAATCTAAAGTAGCTAACATTAAATGAGATAATCCTTCTTTAGATCCAATAGTCACTATTACTTCTTTTTCAGGATTCATAGATACATTATATCGAGAATCATACCAATGAGAAATGGCTTTTCTTAATCCAAGAATACCTCGAGAAATAGAATATCCATGTATATCTTTACGATGAAGAACACTACAAAGTTTTTCTACTATATGAATAGGAGTAGGTTGATCTGGATTCCCCATACTCAGATCAATAATATCTTGACCTTGACGACGTGCTATCATTTTTAATTCAGCAGTAATATTAAATACATAAGGAGGGAGACGTTCAATACGTGTAAAGTGACGCTTAGAAGATAATTCAGTCATAGCATCCTCTAAATAAAAAAAATATCATTCATTTTATTTTAATAATAATCAAAAAATATAGAATATGTAAACATTCTTGTTAATTATATTTTTACTTTTTTATATAAAAATTCTTCGATCCCTTTTTTATCTATTATTTTAATAGCTTTAGAAGAAACACGAAGCTTAATAAAACGTTTTTCACTAGGAATCCAAAAACGATGATAATGTAAATTAGGGAAAAAATAACGTTTATTTGCATTCATAGCATGAGATCGATGATTGCCAGTTATCGTACGTTTTCTAGTAATTTTACAAATCTGAGACATAGATTTTCCTCTTTATAAAAAAATTTTTGATAGTATTATATCATCTATAAGTTTTCATATGAATGAAAATTGACTATAAATAGTATTTAGTATATAATTATTTATATAGAAGTAGATATAATTTAATTAATACTGATGAAAAAAATTAATATTAAAATTTTAGATAAAAGAATAGGAAAAACAATTCCTATACCGACTTATATAACAGTAGGTTCAGCTGGATTAGATTTATGTGCTTGTATAGATTCTTCTATACTTCTTCTTCCTAAAAAAGATGTATTAATTACTACAGGATTAGCTATATATATACAAGATACTAAATTAGCTGGAATATTATTACCTAGATCTGGTTTAGGACATAAACATGGAATTATATTAGGTAATTCTGTTGGTTTAATTGATTCAGATTATCAAGGTCAAATTTTTATTTCTCTTTGGAATCGTAGTACTCAACCTTTTAAAATTAATCCTGGAGATAGAATAGCTCAATTAGTATTAATAAAAATAGAACAAGTAAGTTTGAATATAATTGAAGATTTTAAAGAAATTAGTAAACGTGGAGAAGGTGGTTTTTGTCATTCAGGTTTAAATTAAAAATTTAAAAAAGTCTTTTTGCCATTTCAAACATTTCAGATTGAAATGGTTTTTTTCTATTTGTATCTAGGATAAGTTTAATATCATGATGAACTAATTTTTCATTTTGTATCCCTATACAATGATTCTTATATCCACGCATTAATAAATCAATAGAATATGCTCCCATTCTTGACGCTAATATACGATCATAAGCAACAGGTGCTCCACCTCTTTGAATATGACCTAATACTGTCGCTCTTGTTTCTCTTCCAGTTTTTTTTTCAATATATTGTGCTAATTCTGTAACATTACAAATATGTTCAGTAATTGCTATTATTGCATGTTTTTTTCCTTTAATAATTCCTGCTTTAATTTCAAGTACTAAATCATCTGGTTTAAATTCAACTTCAGGAATAACAATAAATTCACAACCGCCTGCAATTGCCGCTGCCATAGTTAAATCACCTCTATTACGTCCCATAACTTCAACAATAGATATACGTTGATGAGAGGTAGATGTATCACGTAATCGATCTATTGCTTCAATTATAGTTTCTAATGCAGTAAAATAACCAATAGTATAATCAGTACCTGTAACATCATTATCTATTGTACCTGGTAAACTAATACAAGGAAAACCCATTTTAGTTATATAATAAGCTCCTATATAAGTTCCTTCTCCTCCAATAACAATTAAGGCATCAAGTTGATAGTCTTGCATATTACGAATAGCAATAGATCGAATATATTCTTTATTAAATTCCGGAAATCGTGCGGATCCAAGAAAGGTACCACCACGATTAATTACATCTGATACACTATATCTATCAAGTTTTTTTATTTTAGAATAAAATAGACCAAGATATCCATCATAAATACCATAAACTTCTAATCCTTTTGAAAGTCCAGTTCGAACAACCCCTCTAATAGCAGCATTCATTCCTGGAGAATCGCCCCCACTTGTTAAGACTCCAACTTTTTTAATCATAGAAGTTCACTCATTAATAAATTTTAATATTAATATAATTTATTATTTATATTATAAATTACTATATACTATATTTTATACTATATTTATAATTTAAATTGATATATTAATATATATAGATTATATTTATTTTCTCTAAATATATATAATTAAAAAAAGAATATGATTATTATAATAGATTTTGGTTCACAATATACTCAATTAATAGCACGTCGTATAAGAGAAATTGGAGTGTATTGTGAAATTTTTTATTGGGATATTCCCAATATACAAGAAAAAATTAATGAATTTAGTCCTAATGGTTTTATTTTATCAGGTAGTGTAGAAAGTTCGACTCAAATAAATAGTCCATATATTTCAGAAAGTATTTTTAGCTCTAAATTACCTATATTAGGTATTTGTTATGGTATGCAAATTTTAGCTTTACAACTTGGTGGTAAAGTCGAAAAATCGAAGTATAGAGAATTTGGAGAAGCAAAATTAGAAATAATAAGAAAAAGTTTACTATTTCCTAATAATATTCAGGATATATTTAATAATAAAGGCAATCCGATTTTTGATGTTTGGATGAGTCATGATGATACAGTAACTTCTATTCCAAAAGGTTTTTCTTTAATTGCTAAAACTCAAATGTGTCCTTTGGCTGTTATAGAACATACAGAAAAAAAGATATATGGTGTACAGTTTCATCCTGAAGTCACTCATACGATAAAAGGTAAAAATATTTTATCTCAATTTGTTTTAGAAATTTGTCAATGTCAAATATCATGGACCCCTCCTAAAATAATAGAAAATTTAATGCAATTTATTTCTAATAAAATAGAGAAAAAAGAACAAGTAATTTTAGGATTATCAGGTGGAATTGATTCTTTAGTAACAGCAATCTTATTAAATAAAATTATTGATAAAAGACTTATTTGTATTTTTATCGATAATGGTTTATTATATACTAATGATACTAAAAAAATTGTAAAAATATTCTCAGAAAAATATAAATTAAATATTAAACATATATTGGCTGAAGATATTTTTCTTCAAAATTTAACTGGAATTTCTGACCCAGAAGAAAAAAGAAAAGTAATTGGAAGAACATTTATTAAGATATTTGAGGAACAAGCACTAAAGTATCCTTATGTAAAATGGTTAGCTCAAGGAACTATTTATTCTGATTTAATTGAATCAGGGATTGAATCTAATTTTTCTTTAAGAAAGAAAAATATTATTAAGTCTCATCATAATGTTGGAGGCTTACCTAAAAATATGAAAATGCAATTAATTGAACCTTTAAAAAATTTATTTAAAGATGAAGTGAGAAAAATTGGGTTAGATTTAGGGTTACCATATGATGTTGTTTATCAACATCCATTTCCAGGACCTGGTATTGGTATTAGAATTATTGGTGAAATTAAAAAAGAATATTGTGATATATTACGTCATGTTGATAGAATTTTTATTGAAGAATTGAAAAATGCTAATTTATATTCTAAAATAGGACAAGCTTTTTCTATATTTTTACCAGTTCGATCAGTTGGAATTATGGGTGATGAAAGAAAATATAATTGGGTAGTAGCATTACGTGCAGTAGATACTACTGATTTTATGACAGCCAAAGTTGTTAAACTTCCTTATGATTTTTTAAGTTATGTTTCTAATCGTATTATTAATGAGGTACGATCTATTTCTCGTATTGTTTATGATATTACTAGTAAGCCACCATCTACTATTGAATGGGAATAATTTTATTAATTATTTATTCTTAATACCAGATACACGAAATATTTTTTTATCTTCCCATCTTAACATAGTTAAATATCCACCCCAACAACATCCAGTATCTAACCCATATATACCAGATGGTAATCCTCGACCCATTAAAGCAGACCAATGACCAAAAATAATATTATATTTTTTTCTTATTGGTCCATAGAAATTAAACCAAGGAGAGGATAAAAAACTATAGGAATTTTTTCTTTCTATTTTTTGATGATATTCACGATTTATATCGAGTTTACCATCTGAAAAACAATAGCGTATTTTAGTAAATACTTGAATATTGAAATTTAACTCATTGAGTGTTGTGTTATTTTTTTTATTATAGATGGATTTAATAAAATTTTTAAAATTATTACCACGAAGTTGTAATTCAATATCATGAGCATATTGGATTACATTATTAATATTCCATTGAGGTATAACACCAGCATGAACCATAAATATTTTACGTTCTTCATCAATTTGAATTAAAGATTGATGACGTAACCAATGAACTAAATATCTAATTTTATCTATATTAGAACAATAATTATTCTTAATAAATTGTATATCATGATTACCTAATACGATTTTAGTACTTTTTCCTAAACTATGTATGAAACTTAATACTTCTATTGAATTAGGTCCTTTATGAACTAAATCACCAGTTAACCAAATAGTATCCATTAATGGATTAAATTTAACTTTATCTAATAGATTTTCTAATTGTTTATAACATCCATGAACATCTCCAATAAAATAAGTAGACATATTGTTAAATAATAAAATGAAGTAATTGAAAATTATTTTAATCTTTAATATTTAAATATACAATCTATAATTCTAGTAAATTAGCTAATTGACAATATAATTTAATATTTAAATTTTCTGCACGTAAATTAGTATTTATTCCCATATTTTCTAATTGTTGTATATTAAATAGTTTAGATAAACTATTACGAATCTTTTTTCTACGTTGACTAAATGTTAATCTAGTAATCATAGATAAATTAGATAAATTTTTTACCATATAAGGTTGATTTATATGAGGTTTAAGATAAATTAACATGGAGGATACTTTAGGTATTGGTTTAAATAATTCAGGTGATATTTCAATCATTGATTGAGTAGAACAAAAATATTGTGTTATTATACTTATTCTTCCATAATCTTTACTATTTGGAGAAGCTATTAAACGTTTTACTAATTCTTTTTGTAAAACAAAATGCATATCCTCAATATAGGAAATATMTTGAAATAGATGTAATAAAAAAGAAGTAGATATATTATAAGGTAAATTACCAATTAAACGAATTTTTTGACCTAATTTTTTAGATAAATTAGAATAATTTATTTTTATTGCATTTCCTTTGATAATATTTAACTTTTTATTAAAAAACGGATTATTTAATAAATAATCCGTAATTTCTTCATCTATTTCAATAACAGTCATAGAGGAGACATATTTGGAAATATATTTGGTTAATGCTCCAAAACCTGGACCAATCTCTACTATTTTTTGATCAAATTGAGGATTAATAATCGAAACAATACTATTAATAGTAGTATTATCAATTAAAAAATGCTGTCCAAAATATTTTTTTATTTTGTGATTTTTATAAAAAATCGAATGGTCCATTATTATTTATAATATTTATAGTAAATTTAAGTGCCATTTCTAAACTATCAACTTCTGCTAGTCCTGTTCCAGCTAAATCTAAAGCAGTTCCATGAGCTACAGAAGTACGAATAAAAGGAAGTCCTAGAGTAATATTAATTGTTTGTTTAAATCCTTTATATTTAATAATAGGTAATCCCTGATCATGATACATTGCTAATATAACATCAGCATCTTTTGTATATTTTTTTAAAAATATGGTATCAGCTGATAAAGGACCAAATAAATGATATCCTTTAGATCGTAATGTATTAATTACTGGAATAATAATATTAATTTCTTCTTTTCCAATATAACCACAATCTCCAGCATGAGGATTTAAACCACAAATATATATTTTAGGATTTAAAAAATTAAATTTTATTTTTAACTCATTTTCTAAAATTACTATAGTTTCATATAAATATTCATATGTAATATATTTTGTAATTTTAGATAAGGGTATATGTGTAGTTACTAAAGCTATACGTAAATCTTTATTAGCTAACATCATAACTACATGATTTATATTTGCTTTTTTTGCTAAAAATTCAGTATGACCAGGAAATTTTATTCCACTTTTATTAATAATACCTTTATGTACCGGACCGGTAATTAATGCATTAAATTCATTATTAATACAACCATGACATGCACGAATTAAAGTCTCTATTACATATTGACTATTTTTTACATTTAATTTACCAGAAATAACTTGTTCTTTAGTTTTAATAGGTAAAACTACTATTTCTTTTGCTGGATGTAATATAATTGGTCTATTAGGTTTATAAAAATTTAATTTAATTGGTAAATTTAATTGTTTTGCTCTTGTTTCTAATGCAATAGGATCGGCACAAACAATTAACTCTACTGGCCATTCTTTTTGAATTAATTTAATGATTAAATCTAATCCAATTCCTGCTGGTTCTCCAGATGTAATAACTATACGTTTATTATTGGATTTATTAGAAGAGTTTAATATAGGTAGATACATATTGTTTATTTGTCCATATTCTAATTCTTTGAGATATTTTATAGTCTAATATTAAACGATAAGCATTATGTATATAAGACGTATCTATATCATCGACTTGACGAATATCAATAAGTTTTAGTATATTCCATACATTATTATAGAATATAGGTATACTTACTTCTCCTTTTTTTAAATTTATTAATACAGAATATATATTAGGATCAATATTTTTAGAAGAGTACCAATTTATATCTTCATTAAATTTAAAATAACCTAAATCTTTAAATAAATTAATAATTTCTATAGAAAAATTTATTTTTCCATTTTTAATTTGATTAACGATATTTTTTAGATAGTTTTCTATTTCTTTTTCTGTTTTACTATTAGAAGAATTTAATATAATCTGTTTAAATCGTACCTCAGTTTTTTTGTTTAATTTTTCATTTCTTATTCCATTAATTTTAAGAATATAAAATCCTGATTGTGATAAAATTGGACCAATAATATCTCCTTCTTGTCTATCTTGCAAATATTCATAAAATATACTAGGTAATTTATTTAATTTAGACCAACCTGTATTGATTATTTTAAAGGAAGTAATATAAATATTTTTAGAACAAATGGAATTAAAATCATTATTATTTTTTCTTAAAAAATCTACTAATAAAAATAGAGTATTTATTTCTTTTTCTAATATTTCTTTATTAAGAGGAATAAAAATATAGTTAATATTAAATTCTATATTTAAATATGTATTATAAAAATATATTTGTTTAGCAATATTATCTACTTCGTTAGATAAAATGGTTAGACGTGAATATATGTTTTTATTACATAAATCAGATAAAATTAAATATTTACGTAAATTATCTCGATAAACTTCGAAATCAATATTTTTTGATATTAAATAATTAAAAAAAGTTTCTCTGTTCGAAAAATGATTAATTATATTATTAATTACATCATTAATTTTTTTTTCACTTATTTTTAATCCTTTTTCTTTTATATATTGTGAAATTAATTGATCTAAAATGATCTGATTTAATAAATCTTTACTTATAATATTTTTATAAAAATGTTTATTTTTATAATAAAATATAGGATTAATATCATTTATTAAATAATGATCTATATCACTTTTTAATATAATGTTGTTATTTATTCTTGCAATAATCCCATCTATAATTCTAGGTTGTGTATAACCATTACAAATTATAAATATTGATACTAATAATATTGTATATTTTATCATTATGACAATGGTATAAATGATGTAAAGATATTATTAGATTTTAATTTATTAATTTTATATAATTCTGGAATTTTTATAGAAAACCAGATTATTTTATTATTAAGTTTATTTGTATGTCTTCTATATCTTGGAATATTTTTTTCATAATTAAGATTAATTTCTAAACAACAACTTTTATATGTTAAATTAGCTAAATAATTAAATAATTTCATTTTATTTAAATTTGGATTTAATTTTTGATAAAGTGACAAACTATTAATAATATCTTTTTGAGTATGAGTAAAAGATGGTATGTTCTCTAATAAATTTTGAGAATTATTCTTTTTATTATATGAATTAAAATTTATTCTTAATATGTAATTTTTATTAATTTGATATTCTAATTGAGTCTTATTAGCTAAATAATTATAATCAGCATTATAAATAATATTATTTCTAATATGAATGTTATTATTAATAAACCAAGAAATGTCATTATTCCAATTTAATAAAAAACTATTATTATAAGGATTAGAAATATAGTATTCTCTACCTATTGAACAAAAAAATTTTTCAATCAATAAATCATTATAAATATAAAAATTTAGTCTACCATTGAATTGATTTATTCTATAATTTTTATTATTAATAAAAATATTTTTTAATATATTATGATATATAAATTTATTACTAATATTTTTATTTTTTAAATAAGGAGTATATGTATATTCTATTTGGGGTTCGAATAAATAATTCATTGTATTAGAGTAAAAAGTATATTTACCAACATTAAATTTTATTTTACTATTTATTTCAAATTTAGGTAAAAATTGATTAATTATTTGATAAGATATTTTATCTTTTTTTAATTTTTTAAAAAAAATAGTATTATTTGTTAATTTATATTCTGTTTGAATATTTCCTTTCTTTAAATTTAATAAAAAATTTAATGTTGGTTCATTTTTTATTTGAAATATATTAGAGAAATAATTATTTAAAATTGGAAATTGAATAATCTGACTACCATATTTAAAACTTAAAAATTTTTTATTATTATTAAAAAAGTTATAATAAGCATAATGTTCTTTATAAGAAAGATTATTCTCTTTCTCATTATAATCCATATAAAAAATCCATTTACCTAATATATTTTTATATTTTAACCATGAATTTTTTATTTCATTATTTTTATAAAAAATAGGAGTATATTTTTTATTTTTCCATATATATTTTATATTTCCTTCTCCTAAAAATTTATTTAAATAATGAAAATTACTTTGAATTTTAAAAAGTCCATAATAATTTATAATCGGAGTGATTATTATATTATCAAAAAATGAAAATGTTAAATAACATGGTAGACTATATTCTAATTTTTTTATATTAGTATAATTAAACATTGGGAAAATACAATTTGTAGAAAAATTTTTTTCTACTGGGATAGTTATATATGGACTATAATATAAAGGTATTTTTCCTATATGAATTAAAGCATTATAAAAATTAATATTATTTTTGTTAAAATTATAAAGACATTTTGATCCAACTATATTCCAACATTTTTTTTCTGATGAACATGAGGTAAAATTATTATTTTTTAACATAATATTTTTTTTAGAACTTTGTTCTATAATAGAAGCAGTTCCTTTTCCGGAATATTTAAGAAATCTATATTCTGCTTTATAAATCTCAATTTTTTGACTATCTAAATTATATAAAATGTGTGAACCTTTAATATTAATAAAATTATTAGAATAATCGATTTCACCTATAGCTGTTAAAACTCTTGTTTTATTTATATATTTTAATTGTATTTTATTAGATTTTAATTGATGTTCTTTATTAAAAATATGAACATTTCCGAAAAAAAATATTTTAGAATGTAACCATGAAATTTTATCTGAAAAGATATATATTTCTGAAGAAATTGTTGTAGATTGTGCTAGTATAGATTTACTAATAAATATCTTAAAAATTATAAATAAAACTATAATACACTTATATTTCAAATTATTTTTGGAATGAAAATTAATTTTCAAATAAATTTTCCTAATGTTATTAAGTATGTATTATAAAAATAAATGAAAATTTTAACTTATTGTATAATGGTAACGGGTGGAGTATATGGAAGTCAACGTTCTATTCATGCTTTACAATTTTCTAAAGCTTTATTAAAAAGACAACATTTAATAAAATCAATATTTTTTTATCAAGAGGGTGTATATAATGCATACCAAATTACGTCTCTAGATCATAATCATATTGATTTATTCAATAATTGGAAAGCATTATCAAAAAAATATCATATTAAATTAAATGTTTGTATTTCTGCGGCTATTCGTAGAGGAATAATAGATAAAAAGAAAAAAGATTGTTATGGAAATTTTATATTTAGTAGTTTAAATACTTTAATAAAAGATGTTTTAATATGTGATCGTTTTATTCAATTTTAATTTATAATTTGTATGAATAGTATAGCTTTTGTTTTTAATCAAGGGTCTTATGGAAATGCTTCTAGTAGAGAGGGAATGGATGTACTCTTAGCTGTATCTTCTATTTATGATAAAATTGGAATATTTTTTATATCTGATGGAATATTATTATTAGTTCCGAATCAAAATCCTCAAAACATTCTATTGTATAATTTTATTAAAGCTTTTAATCTCTTACCGATTTATGGAATTAAAAATATCTATTTATGTAAAAATTCATTAATAAAATATGGTTTAAATCATCATAATATTAAATGGATACTAAATGCTAAAAAAATTTCAGCAAATGTATGGAGAAAAAAAATAGATAAATATGATAAAATATTTTGTTTTTAATAGTTACTAATTAAATGTTATATATATTATATTCCTCTCCTTCTTATTGTGATATAGATTCACTTTTATCTACAACAAATAAAAATGATGATTTAATTTTATTAGGAAATAGTGTTATTATTGGATTAATTAATTCTAAATTTCTATTAAAATTTTTAAAATATCCTATCTCTATTTATGCGTTAGAAGATGATATTATTGCACGTGGATTAAATCAGTATTTTTCAGATAAAATTATTGTTATTCAATATAATGAATTTGTTTTACTTACAGAAAAACATATACATCAAATTTCTTGGTAACGATTTTTACTTATAAATTAAAATTTAAATGATTGACAAATATACTCATTATAATACAATATTATATATCTGACTTAAGTAATATGTAATATAATCCAAAATAAAAAATATGGCAACAATTAATCAACTAGTACGAAAACCTCGATCTAAAAAAATTACTAAAGGAAATGTTCCTGCACTTACTTCATGTCCACAAAAAAGAGGAGTATGTACACGTGTATATACTACTACACCTAAAAAACCAAATTCTGCACTTCGTAAAGTCTGTCGTGTTCGATTGACTAATGGATTTGAAGTGACCTCCTATATAGGAGGAGAAGGGCATAATTTACAAGAACATTCTATAGTTTTAATTAGAGGTGGACGTGTAAAAGATTTACCTGGCGTTCGCTATCATACTGTACGAGGTGCCCTTGATTGTGCTGGTGTAAAAGATAGGAAAAAAGGTCGCTCTAAATATGGAGTAAAAAAAATTAAGAATTAATTTTATAGTATTAAAAAAATATAAATACTAAAAATATTAATAATATGGAGTATTTCTATGTCACGAAGAAGAGTGACTTCGAAACGTCAAATCACACCAGATCCAAAGTTTAGTTCTGAATTAATATCTAAATTTATTAATTTACTTATGATAGATGGAAAAAAATCTATAGCAACTTCTATATTATATCATGCTCTTGATACTGTAAATAATAAAATAAAAAAAGATTCATTAAAAATTTTAGAATTAGCCTTAGATAATGTTCGTCCTATTGTTGAAGTAAAATCAAGAAGAGTAGGAGGAGCTACTTATCAAGTTCCAGTAGAAGTTCCTCCGGTAAGGGGAACTTCATTAGCGATACGTTGGATTATTACATCTGCAAGAAAAAGAAAAGATCATTCTATGAAATTACGTTTAGCACATGAGATAATAGATGCATCTGAAAATAAAGGTGCATCGGTAAAAAAACGGGAAGATATTCATCGTATAGCCGATGCAAATAAAGCATTTGCTCATTATCGTTGGTAAATAAGAGGAATAAATGGCTCGTATCACTCCTATTACACATTATCGTAATATAGGTATTAGTGCCCATATTGATGCTGGAAAAACAACGACTACTGAACGTATTCTATTTTATACCGGTGTAAATCATAAAATTGGTGAAGTTCATCATGGTTCAGCTACTATGGATTGGATGGAACAAGAACAAGAAAGAGGAATTACCATTACATCTGCAGCAACTACTTGTTTTTGGTCTGGTATGGATAATCAGTTTAATAAACATCGAATAAATATTATTGATACACCTGGGCATGTTGATTTTACCATAGAAGTAGAACGTTCTATGCGAATATTAGATGGTGTAGTTATGATATATTGTGCAGTAGGTGGAGTACAACCACAATCTGAAACTGTTTGGCGTCAAGCAAATAAATATAAAGTTCCTCGTATTGCTTTTGTGAATAAAATGGATCGTACAGGTGCAGATTATTTACGTGTAGTTAATCAAATCAAAGAAAAATTAGGTGCAAATCCAGTTCCAATTCATTTAGCAATTGGATCAGAAGAAAATTTTGAAGGTATTATCGATCTTGTTAAAATGAAAGCAATAATTTGGGATGATACAAGTCAAGGTATGATGTTTAAATATGATATCATTCCAAATCATTTAAAAAAATTATCTGATAAATGGCATCAGAATCTAATTGAATCAGCAGTAGAATCTTCAGAAGAAATGATGGAGAAATATTTAAATGGGTATGAATTTACTGAAAATGATATTAAATTAGGATTACGTAAAAGAATTTTAAATAATGAAATTGTAGTAGTAACTTGTGGATCAGCTTTCAAGAATAAAGGGATACAAGCATTATTAGATGCTATTATTGATTATCTTCCTGCTCCTACAGATATTGCATCTATTAATGGGGTATTAGAAGATAAAATTACGAAGGCTACACGTTACTCTAGTGATGAGGAACCATTTTCAGCTTTAGCTTTTAAAGTAGCTACTGATCCTTTTGTTGGAAATTTAACCTTTTTTCGAGTTTATTCAGGAGTAGTAAACTCTGGTGATATAATATTAAATTCTGTTAAGGATAAACGTGAACGTTTTGGTCGTATTGTTCAAATGCATTCTAATAAAAGAGAAGAAATAAAAGAAGTACGTGCAGGTGATATTGCAGCAGCTATTGGACTAAAAGATGTAACAACTGGAGATACACTTTGTGATATAGCAGCACCTATTATATTAGAACGTATAGAATTTCCTGATCCAGTGATATCTGTTGCAGTTGAACCTAAAACAAAAATAGACCAAGAAAAAATGAGTTTTGCTCTGAGTAGATTATCACAAGAAGATCCTTCTTTTCGTGTATGGAATGATGATGAATCTAATCAAACTATTATTGCTGGAATGGGTGAGTTACATCTTGAGATTCTTGTAGATCGTATGCGTCGTGAGTTTAATGTAGAAGCTAATGTAGGTAGACCACAAGTTGCTTATAGGGAAACTATAAGAAAAATTGTTGAACAAGAAGGTAAATTTATTCGTCAATCAGGTGGTCGTGGTCAATTTGGTCATGTTTGGTTACGTATTGAACCTATAAATTCAGAAGAGAATGATAAAAATAATGATAAAAATTATGAATTTTTAAATGAAATTGTAGGAGGAGTGATTCCTAAGGAATATATTTCTGCTATTGATAAAGGAATTCAAGAACAAATAAAAAGTGGAGTATTAGCAAACTATCCAATAGTAAATGTTAGAGTTTCTGTCTTCGATGGCTCATATCATGAAGTAGATTCATCTGAATTAGCATTTAAAATAGCAGCATCTATAGCATTTAAAGAAGGATTTATGCGAGCCAATCCAGTTATCTTAGAACCTATTATGAAAGTGGAGGTTGAAACTCCTGAAAATTATATGGGAGATGTTATTGGTGATTTAAATAGACGTCGTGGTATAATAGAAGGAATGCAAGATTCTATTGGAATGGATAAAATTATTTGTGCAAATGTTCCTTTGTCAGAAATGTTTGGTTATGCTACTGATTTACGTTCAAAAACTCAAGGTCGTGCTTCTTATTCTATGGAATTCTTAAAATATTGTGAAACACCAAATAATATTGCTCAATCTGTTATTGAGTATAGGAAAAATAAATAAAAGTATATTATATTATCAAAAGGAATAAAAATTGTGTCTAAAGAAAAATTTCAACGTACTAAACCACATATTAATGTAGGTACTATTGGACATGTTGATCATGGTAAAACTACTCTTACTGCAGCTATTACTTCTGTTTTAGCTAAAAAATATGGTGGACATGCATGTGCTTTTGATCAAATTGATAATGCCCCAGAAGAAAAGTCACGTGGTATTACTATTAACGCTTCGCATGTGGAATATGATACGGCAGTACGACACTATGCTCATGTAGATTGTCCAGGTCATGCTGATTATATTAAAAATATGATTACTGGTGCTGCACAAATGGATGGTGCTATTTTAGTTGTTGCAGCGACTGATGGTCCTATGCCACAAACTCGTGAACATATTCTTTTAGGTCGACAAGTAGGAGTACCACATATTATTGTTTTTCTAAATAAATGTGATATGGTTGATGATGAAGAACTATTAGAATTAGTGGAAATGGAAGTACGTGAGTTATTATCGCAATATGATTTTCCAGGTGATGATATACCTATTATTAGAGGCTCAGCTTTAAAAGCTTTAGAAGGTGATAAAATATGGGAAGAAAAAATTATAGAATTATCTGAAAAATTAGATTCTTATATTCCTGAACCTAAACGTGATATTGATAAACCTTTTTTATTACCAATTGAAGATGTTTTTTCTATTTCAGGAAGAGGTACAGTAGTAACTGGTAGGATAGAAAGAGGTATAATTAAAGTAGGTGAAGAAATAGAAATTGTTGGTATAAAAGATACAATGAAAACTATTTGTACTGGTGTTGAAATGTTTCGTAAACTTTTAGATGAAGGTCGTGCCGGTGAAAATGTAGGTATACTTTTGAGAGGTACTAAACGTGATGATGTAGAAAGAGGACAAATATTAGCGAAACCAAATTCAATTAAACCTCATATTAGATTTGAATCAGAAGTATATGTATTAAATAAAGATGAAGGTGGACGTCACACTCCTTTTTTTAATGGTTATAGACCTCAATTTTATTTTCGTACTACAGATGTTACTGGTAATATTGAATTACCTAAAAATATAGAGATGGTTATGCCAGGTGATAGTGTAAAAATTAATGTTAATTTACTTTGTCCTGTTGCTATGGATGAAGGATTACGTTTTGCTATTAGAGAAGGTGGACGCACTGTAGGTGCGGGAATTGTCTCTAAAATTATTGAGTAAAATTAAAATATAGAAAGAATAATATATATGCTTCTTATAAATAAGAAGCATATATTAATTTTTTTCTATCCATTCTATATAATATTTTTTCTTAAAATTAATTTCAATCTAAGTAAGATGATTTTAATTAAGTAAGTATCAATAAAATAAATGTTAGGATTGATCTTATATGATTAAGATAACAGATTTATGTCTATATAATAAACGCGTTTTAATTCGTACTGATTTAAATGTGCCTCTTAAAAATGGAGAAATAGTATCAGATTTTCGTATTATTACTGCTATGACTACAATTGAATATGTTTTAAAAAAAGGTGGTTATGTTACTGTATGTTCTCATTTAGGACAACCAATAGAAGGTGAATATAATCCAGATTATTCCTTATTACCAATAGTAAACTATTTAAATGATAAATTCCCTTTTTCATTTCGTTTAGTAAAAAATTATCTAAAAGATAAAATAATAATGAAAAAAGGAGAAATTCTGGTTTGGGAAAATGTCCGTTTTAATAAAGGTGAAAAAGATAATGATGTAAATTTATCAAAAAAATATGCATCATTATGTGATATATTTATAATGGATGCTTTTGGTACTGCTCATCGTACACATGCTTCGACTGTTGGATTATGTAATTTTTCCCCTATATCTTGTGCAGGTCCTTTATTGTTAAAGGAAATAAATACATTAAGTCAAGCACTTTATTCTCCTAATAAACCAATAGTAGGAATTATTGGAGGTTCAAAAATCTCTACTAAATTAACTGTAATAAATAACTTAGTAAAAAAATTAGATTATCTTATAATTGGTGGGGGTATTGCTAACACTTTTCTTGTTGCACAAGGTTATAATATTGGACAATCTTTATATGAAAGTAATTTAGTTGATTATGCTAAAAGTTTATTAAAATATAATACTATTCAGATACCTGTGGATGTTTGTGTAGCAACAGAATTATCTGAAAAATCTAAATATATAGTAAAATCAGTTAATAGAATTGAAAATAATGATAAAATAGTTGACTTTGGAGAAATTTCTATAAAATTAATGTTAAATATTATTAAGAAAGCAAAAACTCTTATTTGGAATGGTCCTATTGGAATATTTGAATTTCCTAATTTTAGAAAAGGTACTAAAGAAATAAGTATGGCTATTGCTAATAGTACTGCTTTTTCTATTGCAGGAGGAGGTGATACACTCTATGCAATAGAATTATTTAATATTTTTAATAAAATTTCCTATATTTCAACAGGTGGTGGAGCATTCTTAACTTTTTTATCTGGAAAAAAATTGCCTACTATTCTTGCTTTAGAAAATAAATATTTAGATTTAAAAAAATAAAAGAGTAAGAACTAGTATAGATATTTATTATTGAGGTGATATTATGGCTAATATTTTGCAATCTATTAAACCCGGTATTGTATCTGGAATGGAAATGCGTGAAATATTTGCTTATGCTAAAAAAAAACATTTTGCTATTCCTGCCATTAATTGTATAGGAACTGATTCCATTAATGCAGCGTTAGAAACGGCTTGTAAAGTAAGATCACCTATTATTATACAGTTTTCTCATTCAGGTGCAATGTTTATTGCTGGTAAAGGATTACAAAATAGTATTAAGGATAATATTACTACAGCAATTTTAGGAGCTATATCTGGTGCACTACATGTAAAGACTGTATCCGAATATTATGGCATTCCAGTAATTTTACATACTGATCATTGTAATAAAGAATTATTACCTTGGATTGATGGTTTATTACAGGAGAATGAAAAATACTTTTTCAATACTGGGAAAACTTTATTTTCCTCTCATATGATTGATTTATCTAAAGAATCTCTTCAGGAAAATATTAAAATTAGTACTTCTTATTTAAAAAAATTTGCACCATTAGATATGTTTTTAGAATTTGAAATTGGGTGTACTGGCGGTGAAGAAGATGGTATTGATAATAGTCTTTTAGATAAGACTTTATTATATTCACATCCAGAAGATATAGCTCTCTTTTATGAAAAACTTAGTTCTGTTAGTCTAAATTTTATTATTGCGGCAACATTTGGCAATGTGCATGGTGTTTATAAACCCGGTAATGTAAAGTTAAAACCAAAAATATTAAAATATACTCAAGAATATGTATCAAAAAAATTTAATTTACCGATGAATTCTCTTGATTTTGTATTTCATGGTGGATCGGGCTCTTCTTTAGAAGAAATAAAGGAGTCTATTAATTATGGTGTCGTGAAAATAAATATTGATACGGATATGCAATGGGCAACATGGGAAGGTATTTTAAAATTTTATAAAAAAAATAAAGATTTTCTTCAAAATCAAATTGGGAATATGTTATATCCTGAACAGCCTAATAAAAAATTCTATGATCCTCGTACTTGGATACGTGCAAGTCAAGAGTCTTTTTCGAATCATCTGGAAAAGATTTTTTATAAACTAAATGCAATAAATATTTTATAATTTATTTCCATTGAATTAAAAAGTAGTGTTTTTTTCCTCTTCGTAAAAGAGTATAACATCCAAATAATTTGTCAGATTCTTGAAATTTATATTTTTCAAATGTTTGTTTCTTGAAATTAATGGTAATAGCATGATTAGCAATCATATTTTTAGCTTGAGAACGTGAAGTAGCTAATTTAGAGTCTACTAATATTTGTTGTAAATCAATATTAATTCCATTCTCTATAGACATATTTGGTATACCATCTTTAGCAAGATAAGCAAAATCACTCATTGTTAAATCTGAGATTAAATTTGTTGAAAATAAACTATTAGTAATACGTTTAACAGAAGTAAGAACTATATCACCATGAACCATTTTAGTGATTAAATCAGCTAATTTATATTTAGAAGAAGGTATACTATTACTATTTTTATTTAATTTTTTTTCTGTATTTTGCATATATAATATATGGTTTATATCTAAAGAAGTAAATAATCGTAGAAAATGATATACTTCTTCATCAGTAATATTTAACCAAAACTGATAGAATTTATATGGACTTGTTTTTTTAGGATCTAGCCATATAGTATTATTTTCACTTTTTCCAAATTTTGATCCATCTGATTTAACAATGAGTGGAACAGTTAATCCATATACTACATTACCATATAAACGTTTAGTAAGATTTATACCAGATAAAATATTACCCCACTGATCATCTCCGCCTATTTGTAATAATATCCCATCTTTATGATGTAAATAAGCAAAATCATAACTTTGTAATAAATTATATGAAAACTCAGTAAATGATATACCAATGTTCTTACGTTGTAATCTTTGTCGAATTGCTTCTTTTTGCATCATATGATTTATGGAGAAATGTTTCCCAATATCACGTAAAAAAGTTAATACATTCATAGATTGAAACCAATCAATATTATTTCTAATAATAATATTTTTATTATTAGAAATCTTTAATAGATTAGTAATCTGTTCTTTTATTTTTTTTGACCACTTATTAACAAGATAAAGAGGATTTAATTTTCTTTCATTTTTTTTAAAACTAGGATCTCCTATTATACCTGTAGCTCCTCCTATTACAATAATAGGTTTATGACCCGCTAAATAAAAACGTTTTAAGCAAAGTAACAAAAATAAATGACCTATATGTAAACTATCAGAAGTTGGATCAAATCCACAATAAAAGCTAATTTTAGTATGATTTAATAAATTAGATAATTCTTTTTCATGTGTAATTTGAGAAATTAAACCTCTTTGTCGAAGTTGTTCTATTAAATTTTTATTAATCATAACTATTCTTTTATTAAAAAAATATAAATTATGGAGCTAAACGGGTAATAGACCATAAATTATTTTTGTTAATTTTATAAATAAAACGATCATGTAATCGATATTTACGACCTTGCCAAAATTCGACAGATTGAATATTTACACGAAATCCTCCCCAAAAATTTGGAAATGGAACCGGTTCTTTCGAATAAATTTCTATCATTTTTAAAAATTTTTCTTCTAGATATGTTCTATTAGGAATAGTATTAGATTGATGAGAAACCCAAACACTAATTTGACTCTCTTTAGGTCTACTATAAAAATAATCTTTGTCTTCTTTAAGAGATAAACGTTCAGCTATTCCTTGTATTGTTACCTGACGTTCTAAAACACTCCAAAATATATTAAAAGAAGTATTAGAATTATTTAATAGTTGTAATGCTTTTCTACTTTTTAGATTAGTATAAAATATAATATTATTAGTAGTAAAAGATTTTAATAATACCAAACGTTGATAAGGTATCCCTAAATTATCTACTGTAGCCATACACATAGCTGTTGAATCAGATATTCCTAATTCAATAGCCTGCTTTAACCAATTTTCAAATAAATTCATTGGTTCAGCTGTTAAATTCTCTTTAGATAATTTATCTCGTGTATATTCTCTACGTAGATCAGAAATATTAAAAGATTTTTTTTTCAACATATTAATTTAAATATTTTAATTTAAAATTTCTCGATTAGGTAAATATGTTTTAAGCTCATCATATAATTCACATAATATCTGATTTGTAGTTTCCCAATCAATACAAGGATCAGTAATAGATACACCATATCGCATTTTATTACGAGGTAAATCTGCTGATTGATTACCAGCATAAATGTTACTTTCCAACATTAAACCAATAATAGAACGATTTCCATTTTTAATTTGAGACATAATAGATTTAGCTACATCATATTGGCGACGATAATCTTTATTAGAATTACCATGATTACAATCAATCATTAAAGCAGTTGGTAACCCAGCTTTTAACATTTGTTTTTCACAATACATAATATCTTCTGGATGATAATTAGGTTTTTTCCCTCCTCTTAAAATAATATGTCCATCTGGATTTCCTTGAGTTTGTAGTAAACAAACTTGTCCTGATTGATTAATACCCATAAAACGATGAGCCATAGAAGCAGCATGCATAGCATTTATAGCTGTAGCTAAACTACCATCTGTTCCATTTTTAAAGCCAATAGGCATAGATAAACCAGATGCCATTTCTCTATGAGTTTGTGATTCAGTCGTTCTTGCACCAATAGCAGACCAACTAAATAAATCACCAATATACTGAGGACTATTTGGATCTAATGCTTCTGTTGCTAATGGTAATCCTAAACGAACTAAATCTAATAGTAAACTACGAGCAATTTTTAATCCTGATTCAACATCAAAAGAGCCATCCATATAAGGATCATTAATCAATCCTTTCCATCCAATTGTAGTTCGTGGTTTTTCAAAATATACCCGCATAACAATATAAAATTGATCCCCTATTTTATCAGATAATTCTTTTAATCTTTTTGCATAATCTAATGCAGCATCAACGTCGTGTATAGAACATGGACCACAAATTGTTAATAAACGTTTATCTTTTCCATGTATAATATTAGCAATAGTTTTACGAGAATCAGCTATAATTTTTTGTTCTTCATTATTTAATGAAAATTGTTGCTTTAACTCCTCGGGTGTAATCATTATTTTTTCATTACTAATATGAATATTATTAATTTCATCTTTTTGCATATTATATAATCCTTTTAAATAATAAAATTATTAATTTATATATATGATATTTTTTAAATATATTCTTAATTAAAATGATAGTTAGTGAAAATGCCGATAATAGGAATCGAACCTATGATCTTCGCATTACGAATGCGTTGCTTTTCCAACTAAGCTATATCGGCTTACTTGAATATTTTTGATATAAAAAATTTATTAGAAATATGTTCTTACATTACATTTATTCTTTTCATAAGATTAGATTTATGACGTGCCGCTTTATTTTTATGTAATAAACCTTTTTTCACATTACGATCAATTATAGATTGCATAGAATAAAATGCATCTAGTGCTTTTTTTTTATCATTTGAATTAATAGCAATATATACTTTTTTTATAAAAGTACGTATCATAGATCGTTTGCTAATATTTTGTTTATGACGTTTTTCTGATGTAAGAATTCTTTTTTTAGCAGATTTAATACTAGCCAATTTTTATCACCTAAATTTATAATAAATTATAAGTATCCTATTCTCAATTTTTTCTTTGTCAATAAAATTTCTTTATCGTTCTATAATTAATAATAGAATATTTTCATATTAAAATGAACTAATATTTAAACCAATATAAAAGTTATAATGATTAATATTAGTTAATGTAGTATTATACTATATTCTTATTTAATTTTTAAAGTTTATTATGGAGTTAATTCGAGGAATACATAACTTAAAATCAAAACATTATGGATATGCTATTACTATTGGAAATTTTGATGGATTTCATCTAGGACATCAAGCATTAATTTCGACTTTACAAATTGAAAGTGCATATCGTAATTTACCTAAAATGGTAATGATATTCGAACCTCAACCTCAAGAATTTTTACATAAAAATTTATCAAAATTAGTTCGTTTATCAGGTTTAAGAGAAAAAATAAAGTATTTATCTCTTGCTAAAATAGACGCAATTTTATGTGTTAGATTTAATAAATATTTTTCTTCTCTTACGGCTCAAGATTTTATTATTAATATATTAGTTAATAAACTTAAAATACGTCTTATTTGCATAGGAGATGATTTTCATTTTGGTATAAAACGTAAAGGAGATTTATCTTTATTAAAAGAAATAGGTAAAAATACTGGATTTGAAGTTATAAATATAAAAACTTTTTCTAATAAAGGTAATCGAATTAGTAGTACAGCTATACGTAATATACTTTTAAATGATAAAATAAAAGAAGCTGAAATATTATTGGGACATTCTTATTCTATATCTGGTCGTGTAATACGTGGAAATGGATTAGGTCGAATTCTAGGTTATCCTACAGCTAATATATCTTTAAAAGGAAGAAAAATACCATTACATGGTGTTTATGCCGTAGAAGTATATGGTATTAAAAATAATATGTCATTGATTGGGATTGCTAATATTGGAAATAGACCAACTACTATTACTTCTTTCTATCAATTATTAGAAGTTCATTTAATAGATAAATGTATTAATCTTTATGGATGTTATATTGAAGTAGTAGTACATCATAAAATACGTAATGAAATAAGATTTGATTCAATCGAATATTTAAAAAAACAAATTTCCATTGATATAAAAAGTGTACGTAATTATTTTAACATATTAAGTAATAAATAAGGATGTATAAAACATAAATTATGTATAAAGAAACATTAAATTTACCTCATACAAAATTTCCTATGCGTGGTAATTTAGTTAAACGTGAAATTGATACTTTAACTCGTTGGTATTCAGAAAATTTATATAAGATTATACGTAATACTAAAAAAGGAAAAGAAATTTTTCACTTACACGATGGTCCTCCATATGCTAATGGTAATATTCATATTGGTCATGCAATCAATAAAATTCTTAAAGATATCATTATTAAATCTAAAAGTTTTATGGGATATGACTGTCCTTATATTCCTGGTTGGGATTGTCATGGTTTACCAATTGAATTAATGGTTGAAAAAGAGATAGGAAAAAATAATAATATCTCTATATTTCATAATGCTTGTCGAGAGTATGCTCTACAACAAGTTGCAAAACAAAAAGAAAATTTTATTCGATTAGGAGTATTAGGAGATTGGGAAAACTCTTATTTAACCATGAATTTTAAAATTCAAGCGAATATCATTCGTACTTTAAAGAAAATTATTGCTCATGGTTATGTCTACAGAGGAAAAAAACCAGTATATTGGTGTTTTAATTGTCAATCTTCATTAGCTGAAGCAGAAGTAGAATATTATAATTCTACTTCTCCATCTATTTATATAGCATTTCCTATATTAGATAATTCTTTGATTAAAAAAAGATTTAATATAGAGAATCTATTTGAATCAGTTTATTTTATAGTTTGGACAACAACTCCATGGAGTTTACCAGCTAATCGTGCCGTTTCTATTCATCCGGAACTTAATTATATTCTAGTGAATTTTAATAATAAAAATAATTATATTTTTCTAGAAAATTTATTAGAAAAAATAGTAAAACATTTATCAATTAAGCATTGGACAATATTAGGTTGTATTCAAGGAAGTAATCTTGAATTTTTGCAATGTTGTCATCCTTTTATGGATTTCGTAATACCTGTTATTTTAAATGATTATATTAAACCAGACATTGGAACTGGTGTTGTTCATATAGCTCCTAGTCATGGGAGAGAGGATTATTTAGTTGCATCTAAATATCATTTAGATATGATTAGTCCCTTAGATTCAAAGGGATATTTTATATTAGAGAACTTTCCATTATTAGATAAATTAAATATTTTTAAAGCCAATGAGATTATTATTCATATGCTTCATGAGAAAAAATTCTTACTATCTCATGATATCTTACAACACAGTTATCCACATTGTTGGAGACATCATACTCCTGTTATATTTTATGCGACTCCTCAATGGTTTATTGGAATGCATAGAAATGAATTGTCCAAAAAAATTTTAGATAAAGTTAGAGAAATTACATGGATTCCTGAATGGGGTCAATCTTGTATAAAAGAAATGATTAAAAATCGTCCTGATTGGTGTATTTCTCGACAACGTACTTGGGGTATACCTATTCCTATATTTATACATAAAATAACTAAAGAACTACATCCACATACTTTATATTTTATGGAAAAAATAGCAAAATATGTAGAAAAAAATGGTATTAAAGAATGGTGGAATTTAGATCCATTTGATTTTCTTGGAAAAGAATCTATTTTTTATGAAAAAGTATTAGATACCTTAGATGTATGGTTTGATTCTGGTTCCACTCATGATTCCGTTCTAAATAGATATAAAGAATTAATTAATAAAAAACCTGATTTATATTTGGAAGGATCAGATCAATATCGTGGGTGGTTTATGTCATCCTTAATTATTTCTATTGCTATTAATAATGAAGTACCTTGTAGAAAAATATTATCTCATGGTTTTGCTGTAGATAAACAAGGTCAGAAAATGTCTAAATCCTTAGGAAATGTAGTATATCCACAAAATATAGTTAATCAATTAGGAGCAGATATACTTCGTTTATGGGTCGCTTCTACAGATCATACTAATGAAATGAATATATCCGATAATATTTTAAAAAGTTCTGTAGATGTTTATCGCCGTATTCGTAATACAATACGTTTTTTACTAGCAAATCTTTATGATTTTATTCCACTTAAAGATTGTGTTAATAAGAATAATCTCATAATTATAGATATTTGGGCAATAGATCGGGCACATCTTGTTCAAAAAGAAATATTATCCGCTTATAATAATTATGATTTTCGTTATATTGTTCAGAGAATAATGTATTTTTGTTCAGAAGAATTAGGATCTTTTTATTTAGATATTATAAAAGATCGATTATATACAATAAAAAAAAATAGTATTCCAAGACGTAGTGCACAAACTGCAATCTATCATATTCTCGAGGCATTAGTACGTTGGATAGCTCCTATTTTATCATTTACTGCAGATGAAGTATGGGAATATATGCCAAAAGATAAAAGATCACAATATATTTTTACTGAAGAGTGGTATAATGGTTTATTTGAGTTTGATTATAATCAAGAAATGAATAGAAATTATTGGGATAAATTAATATTCGTTAAAAATGAGGTTAATAAAATATTAGAACAAGCTCGTAAAGATAAATATATTAGAAATTCTTTAGAAGCTAAAATTACATTATATGCTAAATCTAATCTTGCTATAGATTTACGTAAATTAGGTAACGAACTACGATTTTTTTTACTTACGTCAGAAATAGAAGTAATCGATTCTTCAAGTGTAAAAAAAGTAAATGTCGAAAAAAATGAATCATTAAAAATTCTTTTAACTAAAATAGAAGGAGAAAAATGTTCACGTTGTTGGCATTATGTAAGAAATATTAAAAATTTTCATTCAAGTAAAACTTTACCAATGTGTACTCGTTGTATTGATAATGTTTTTGGAAATGGTGAAAAACGTCAGTTTATTTAAAAATGTTAAATTATATTATTATTTTGGAATAATATTAACTTTTATAATATTAGATTTTTTAAGTAAAAATTGGATAATATCTAATTTTTCTCTTGGAGAATCATTATCTATTCTTCCAAATATTAATATTTATTATGTAAAAAATTCTGGTATTGTATTTGGGTTCTTTTCTGGAGAAGAATATTGGCGTAAATATTTATTAATAATAATAAATATATTATGTATTTTCGTATTATTTCTCATAATAAATAAAAATTGGTTATATATATCATATTTATCTATTTTTCCATTTTTAATGATTATTGGAGGGGCAATAGGGAATTTATTAGATAGGATAATATATGGTTATGTAATAGATTTTATTGATATATATATTAGTATATATCATTTTCCAACTTTTAATCTAGCCGATTTAAATATTTGTATTGGACTAGAATATATTATTCTAAATAATTTTTCATTTTTTATAAGAAAAAATATTAGATAAAAATAAATGGAGATAGATGTATGCAAATTTTTCTTGCTAATCCTAGAGGGTTTTGTGCTGGTGTAAAAAGAGCAATTAAAATTGTAGAAGAATTATTAGTATTATATACTTCTCCTATTTATGTATATCATGAAATTATTCACAATAAATATATCATTGATCTTTTCATCAAGAAAGGAGTAATTTTTGTTAATGATATTTGTAAAGTACCAATAGGTTCAGTTTTGGTTTTTTCTGCACATGGAGTATCTAATAAAGTAGAAGAAGAAGCGAAATTACGTCAATTAAGAATATTTGATGCTACTTGTCCATTAGTAAAAAAAGTACATAAAAAGGTATATTATGCTAGTTTAAAAGATAAAGAATTAATTTTAATAGGATATAAAGGACATCCAGAAGTTGAAGGGACTATAGGTCGTTATAATCCTCAGTCATCAGGTAAAATGCATGTCATAATCTCCTCTAAAGAGATTGATAAACTAAAAATAAATAATACTAAAAATTTAAATTTTATAACTCAAACAACATTATCAGTAGATGATACAGTACATATAGTAAATAAACTACGTAGTAGATTTCCATTAATTGCTGGACCCAAAAAAAACGATATTTGCTATGCTACTTTTAATCGTCAAAAAGCCATAAAAAATCTATCTGATTATGTAGAATTGATATTAATAGTAGGTTCAAAGAATTCATCTAATTCTAATAGATTAAAAGAAATAGTTCAGCTTATTGGAAAATCGGTCTATCTTATTGATAGTGTAAAAGAAATAAAAAAAAATTGGCTAAGAGGAATTAATAATATAGGGATTATATCTAGTGCTTCTGCCCCAGAAATTTTAGTGAAAGAAATCGTAGATTATCTAAAATATTTAGGAGCTAATAAAATTAGAGAATTAATTGGAGAGAAAGAAGAGATCACTTTTAAAATCCCTAAATTATTATAAATTTTATAATTTATTCTAAATATTAGAATATACAATTACTAATTGACAATTAAATATTGATGTTTAGAATAAATTATATAACATTTGCGTTCTTAGCTCAGCAGGTTAGAGCGCCATCTCGACAAGGTGGAGGTCGGCGGTTCAAATCCGTCAGAACGCACCATATAATTCATATCTTCATAATTATTCATTCTGTTCTAATATTATTAAAAATTTAAATTTTATCTCTTTTTTAAAGTTTTATATTAAAATACTTAAAATCATTAAAGTCTAAATTCATTAGAATCTTTTTATGTCTTACAATAAAAAAATACTTGTTACTTGTGCCTTACCCTATGCAAATGGTTCCATTCATATTGGCCATATGTTAGAGCATATTTTGGCCGATATTTGGGTACGTTATAAAAAAATGCGTCATCATAAAGTTTATTTTATTTGTGCGGATGATGCACATGGTACCCCTATTATGCTCAAAGCAAAAAAACTAGATATAGATCCAGAACATATGGTAAAAACTATTTACGAAGAACATCAAAGAGATTTAAAAAAATTTCATATAAGTTATGATTATTATTATTCTACGCATAGTCAAGAAAATAGAGAATTATTATATAATATATACTCTTCTTTAAAAGAAAAAAATTTAATTCTATCGCGTACAATCTCTCAATTATATGATCAAAAACAGAATCTTTTTTTACCTGATCGATTTGTTAAAGGTATATGTCCCTGCTGTAAAGCAGGGAATCAGTATGGAGATAATTGTGAACATTGTGGTACGATTTATACTTCTATGGATTTGATTGATCCAATATCTATAATATCTGGAATAACACCAGTTATACGTCAGTCTAAACATCTTTTTTTTAATTTACCTATTTTTAGTAAAATACTATATAATTGGATTCAATCTGGTGTTCTACAAAAAAAGATAGTAAATAAAATACAGGAATGGTTCAATATAGGATTGAAGCCGTGGAATATTTCTAGAGATGCTCCTTATTTTGGATTCGAAATTCCTGATTTACCAAATAAATATTTTTATGTTTGGTTAGATGCTCCTATTGGATATATGAGCACTTGTAAAAAACTATGTGAAAAATATCAAGATATTTCCTTTGAAGCCTTTTGGAACATAGATTCGTCTATAGATTTATATCAGTTTATTGGAAAAGATATTATCTATTTTCATAGTTTATTTTGGCCAGCTATATTAGAAAGTTGTCAATATCGAAAACCTACTAAAATATTTGTACATGGTTATGTGACTATGAATGGATCGAAACTCTCTAAATCAAGAGGAAATTTTATTAAAGCTAGTACATATTTATCACACTTAGATCCTGATTACCTCCGTTATTATTATGCAACTAAGATTTCTTCTCAAATTAATGATATTGATATTAATTTACAACATTTTTTACAACGTATTAATGCCGATCTAATAAATAAAGTTGTTAATTTAGCTTCTCGAAATGCAAGATTTATTAACCAATACTTTAATAATTATTTATCAAAGAAGATAAGTGAACCAGATTTATATAATCATTTTGTCAATGCGGCTCTATATATAGAGCAAGCATTTAATGAATGTGAATTGAGTGATGTAATTCGTGAAATTATGAAATTAGTAGACATTGCTAATCATTATATACAAGAAAAAGCACCTTGGAATATTTTAAAACAAGGAGAAAATTTAAAGCAAATACATGATATATGTTCCATGGGAATAAATTTTTTTCGTATTATTATGACATACTTAAAACCCATTGTACCATCTTTATCAAAAAGATCGGAATCTTTTCTTCAAATTTCTTTAAATTGGGATGAAATATCAAATCCATTAATAAATCATCGAATAGGTACGTTTAATAATTTATTAAATCGTGTGCAAATTAGTCAAATAGAAAAAATTATACTAAATAATTCATATGAACACAAATAAAGCTTAATTACTACTTAATAACTCGTATTATTTATTTAGAATATAATATTAATTTAATGAGGATATATACATAATATGTTGACACAACAAATAGGTGTAATTGGAATGGCCACTATGGGTCGCAATCTTGCTCTCAATCTTGAAAATTGTGGTTATAGTGTTTCTATTTTCAATAGAAATCCAGAAAAAACTAATTTAATAATTGCTAATAATCAAGGGAATAAAATTGTACCATACTATAGTATTAAGGAATTCGTACTATCCCTAAAAAAACCTCGTATTATTATTTTAATGATTAAAGCGGGTACCAGTATCGATAATATGATTAATCTATTACGATCTTATTTAGATAAAGGAGATATATTAATCGATGGAGGGAATTCGTTTTATAAGGATACCATTCGTCGTAATATTGAATTATCAAAAGCAGGAATAAATTTTATTGGGGCTGGTATTTCTGGAGGAGAAGAAGGCGCATTAAAAGGACCTTCTATTATGCCAGGTGGACAAAAACACGCTTATGAAATAGTTTCTCCAATTTTAAAAAAAATTGCCGCATATATTGAAAATGAAGCATGTGTTACTTACATTGGACCAGATGGTTCTGGTCACTATGTAAAAATGGTACATAATGGAATTGAATATGGGGATATGCAATTAATATCGGAAGCGTATTTTTTATTAAAAAATATACTTTCATTGCACAATGAGGAATTATATCAGATATTTAATAAATGGAATGAAGGTGAATTAAAAAGTTATTTAATAGAGATCACTGGAATAATTTTTAAAAAGAAAGATCAAAATGGTAATTATCTAATAGATTATATTCTAGATACAGCAGAAAATAAAGGTACTGGAAAATGGACCAGTCAAAGTGCATTAGATTTAAATGAACCTTTAACATTAATTACATCTTCTGTTTTTGCACGTTATATTTCTTTTTTAAAGAAAGAGCGTGTTTATGCATCCAAATTATTATTTGGACCAGAAAAAATAGAAGTATCTAATAGGGATAATAAAGAGTTACTAATAGAAAAAATTCGTAGAGCTCTTTATTTAGGAAAAATTATATCTTATTCTCAAGGGTTTTCTCAGTTAAAATCTGCATCAATAGCTAATAATTGGAATTTAAATTATAGTGAAATTGCTAAAATTTTTCGTTCTGGTTGTATTATTCGTGCAGATTTGTTAAAAAATATTTATGATGCATATAGAGAGGATAATAATATTACTAACTTATTAGTAACATCTTATTTTAGTAATATTGCTAATTTATATCAACAAGATCTAAGAGATATAGTAATACTTGCTACACAGCATGGTCTTCCTATTCCTGCATTATATTCTGCTATGGCTTATTATGATAGTTATCGTTCAGCACAATTACCTGCTAATCTTATTCAAGCACAACGTGATTATTTTGGAGCTCATACTTATCAACGTATTGATAAGAAAGGAAATTTTCATACTAATTGGTTAGTAGTATAATAAAAAATGTTAGATAAGAATTATCTATTAATTTATGAATGTCATAAATTAAAAAAGAGTCGTGTATTCCTCTCATTTGTAGAGAAAATTTGTCGGTAAAATATCAATTAATATAAATTTTATGATTTTATCCTTCTTACTAAAGTAGACATTCGATTAATTTTATCGTATAGATTTTTATAATATTTCAAATGATATTAATTCTTATAGTATGACAAATAGAATTCTAATTCTAATGAATTTAGGGATGATATTTTTTTATAGCGTAATAAAAAATAAGAAATAAAATGAGTCAAAT